>JAWWOY010000364.1:0-2849 GCA_033851195.1 Kribbellaceae bacterium
TGGATGGCAAGCTGCGTACGCCACCCGTCGCCCTCTACGCCCACGCCGTCCGGGCAATGGCGGTCAAGGCCCTTCGGGCCCGCTTCGATGTTCCTGGTCAAGTTGGCGACGGCCAGCGTCCGGCGAAGCGTGGGTGACCGCCAGGAGACGAGATCCGGTGACCAAAGACGGCAGCAATGCCCGTAAGCAGGCGGCCCGCGAAACGGTTAGGGTGACACGGCCCGTTGCGACCCTGACCTCGGATGTCACCCTCATCGGCCACACCGGACCGGTCGGCTGTGTGGCGTTCCACCCGGATGGACGCACCCTGGCCAGCGGTGGAGACGTCACCGCCCGCGTATGGGACCTGGCTACCCGGCAAACCACTACCGCGCTCACCGACGAGAGTGGCGTGATGTCGGTGGCGTTCAGCCCGAACGGACACACCCTGGCCGTGGGTGGTGGGGACGGGACGGTGTCGCTATGGACGTTCGCGACCGGAGAGCTGACGTTCCTCACCGGTGGCACCGGCCCGGTCCGCTCGGTGGTGTTCAGCCCCGACGGTCGCGCGTTGGCAGGCAGCAGCGAGGATCGGACGTCGCCGGGGCAACCTGGCGGCTCCCGGCCGACTATTCGGCTGTGGTATCCGGCTACCGGGCACGCGACCGTGCTGGCACGCCCCGACGGCTACGGGCACGCCGTGACATTCCACCCGGACGGAAACACCCTCGCCAGCAGCGGAGGCATGGACGGGACGGTACAGCTGTGGGATCTGGTCAGTGGGCAGGCCACCGTGCTCACCGGGCACAGCGGCGGCATCGAGGGGGTGGCGTTCAGCCCGGACGGCCAGAGCCTGGCCAGCGGCAGCGTGGACGGCACCGTGCGACTGTGGGACCTGGCTACCAGACAGACCGTTACCTCGATACACCCGCATGGCGGCTATGTGGTGTCGGTAGCGTTCAGCCCTGACGGCCGCATTCTGGCCAGTGGCAGCCTTGATTGCACGGTGCGCCTATGGGATCCAGCGACCGGGCAGGCCACTGGAGTCCTCTTCGGCCATACCGGATACGTCGGCTCGCAGGCGTTCAGCCCCGACGGCAGCACGCTGGCCAGCGGCAGCTTCGATAACACGATACGACTATGGTCCCTGGGCTGAACCCGCGCCCAGATCGCAGTGCCACACGCACCGGATCCGGCCGACACCCGACGCCCACCCGTGACCTGCTGAACTGCTCAGCCCGCCTTCCCGGCGCGCCAAACGGTCCGCATCGGCTGGATGACGCCGACTGGGTGCTCCGAAGTCACGGCCGACTGGCAATACCCAGGTCCTTGAAACCCCCAGATATCCATCCCGGGCGAAGGGGTAGTGCACTCCTGCGCAGCCAACCGAGTACTGCCAGTCGAGTCTGATCGGACCTATCCGAACTGTCGGGGATGATCAGTAGGTTTGGTGCGTGCTGACCACCCTTGCCATCGAGAACTACCGCTCACTGCGGCGGCTGGTGATGCCGCTGGGGCGGCTGAACGTGGTGACGGGGTCCAACGGGACCGGGAAGTCCAGCCTGTACAGGGCCTTGCGGTTGCTGGCGGATGCGTCGCGCAATGGAGCCGTGGCCGCCCTGGCTCGCGAGGGTGGGTTGCCATCGACGTTGTGGGCAGGACCGGAGTACACCGGCGGCTCAGTCCGGCGGGGTGAGCATCCGGTCCAGGGCACGGTGCGGAGCAAGTCGGTCCACCTGCGGATGGGGTTCGCCTCCGACGACTACGGCTACGCGATGGACCTGGGCCTACCTGCCCCGACGATTCGGAAGTCCGCCTTCAACCTGGACCCAGAGATCAAACGGGAAGCGCTCTGGGCCGGGCCGTTCCTGCGGCCGGCCTCGCTCCTCGTAGAGCGTGGTGGCGGTGGGGTTCGGATCCGTGACGCCGGCGGCAAGTGGCACGACGGTGGTCATGCCCTGCAACCGTTCGACAGCATGCTCAGCGAGTTCGCCGATCCAGAGCGAGCGCCCGAACTGCTCACCTTGCGGGAGCGGATCCGATCGTGGCGGTTCTACGACCACCTGCGAACGGACACCGACGCTCCCGCCCGGCAGGTCCAGATCGGCACCCGGACCACGATCCTCGGCCCAGAAGGAGCCGACGTCGCGGCGGCCTTGCAGACCATCCGGGAGATCGGACCCAACGGCGCCCTCGACGAGGCGATCGAACAGGCCTTTGCAGGCAGCCGGGTCGAGATCCGCAACAACGCGGGCCGGTTCGAGATTGCGTTTCATCAGCATGGGTTGTTGCGGCCGTTGAGTAGTGCGGAGTTGTCGGACGGGACGCTGCGGTACCTGTTGTGGGTCGCGGCACTGTTGACGCCGAGACCACCCGCGTTGCTGGTGCTGAACGAGCCGGAGACGAGTCTGCACCCGGATCTACTGCCTGCCCTGGCGAACCTCGTCGTCACCGCAGCGAAGGACACCCAGGTGATCGCCGTGACCCATTCGCGCCCGTTCGTGGCCGCGCTACAAGCCGGCTCGGAAGAGAGCGGCCTTGATCTGCAGGCGATCGAGTTGGTGAAGGAGTTCGGCGCAACGGCTATCGAAGGTCAGGGCCGTCTGGATGAACCACCGTGGAAGTGGCCGTCTCGCTAGGCTCCTTGACACTTTCGAAGCGGACCAGGATCAGCGCGCCGATGGCGGTCAGCACGAAACCACCCAGCGCACCGGCGTACCAGCCGTTCCGGACCCCGTCGCCAAGGACGAGTACGCCGACCGCCGCCGGGGTGACCGTCTGCAGCGCGATCATCGGGGTGGTGGCTAGCGTCACCGAACCACGCTGCAGCGCGAGCGAGTAGAGGATGAACGCCAGCGCCCCGCTCACAG
>JAWWOY010000941.1:0-8551 GCA_033851195.1 Kribbellaceae bacterium
CCTGCTCGGTGGCGTGAAGGGCGAGGTGCTGGAGAAGGCGTTCCTGTACTGGCAGAACGTCGACGCCGAGACCGGCAAGAAGATCGAGGAACTGGTCCGCGCGGGCCTCGGCGAGCCCAACCCGGGCAGCCAGACCGCCCAGGCCAAGGCGGAAGCCAACAGCTGACTCCGCGCCTCTAGCTGTACGACCAGCCGGACCAGTTGTCGATGGTGACGGTGATGACTGGTCCGGCCGGCGGGTCCAGCCGGTACTGCGGGTACTTGGCGACCAGTGATTCCACCGCGGTCTGGTTCTGGTGATCCACCCGGGCCAGGCCGTCGGCGCGTACCCACCAGAGCTGGGTCCAGTCTGCGTCGTACTGGTCGCACAGCACGGCCACGCGAGGGTTCCAGGCGATGTTGCGAAGACGGCGCAGGTCGGTCGTGGATTTCGGTTTCTGGTCGATCGCGATCACCAGTTCGTCGCCGTCGAGCGCGAACGTCACCGGCACGAGGTGCGGACGCAGATCCGCACCGGTGCTGGCGAGGACGGCCCGGTCGGCGGCCGCAAGACGCTCCCGGCAGACCGCGGTACCCAGTCTCACGAGGCGACCCTACCGCCGTGCATCATCGTGTTCCCAGGTCCAATGGGTAGGGTCTACGCCGCGCGGTTGTTCAGCCGCATCAAGAGGGTGGGTGAGGTGAGATGGCCAGGTTCCGGCCTGTCCTGTCGGCTGTCCTGGCCGCCGCGCTCGGTTCGGTACTGCTGACGGGCTGCTCGTCCGATCGGACCCCGTCGGGCGTCACGATCGGCTGGGCCGACAACACCCATCAGGCGGTCCGGGTCAGTTGGAAGGATTCGAACGAGCCGAACCGGATCTCCATCGAAGGAGTGGTCAGCACCTCACCGTCGTACGTGAAATATCTGCCCGCTGCGGAGCCGAACACCTGGGCCATCCCGACCTCGGCGTTCCCGCCGGACGGCAACTACAAGATCGCGGTCTCAGCCGGTACGTCGAGCGGTGGTGTCACGAGCAAGGCGGCGCAATCGGCCATGTTCGACACGGACGGTCCGGTCAAGCCGCTGGACGCGCGCGCCCAGGCCAGCGGCAAGGACGTGGTGGTGACGTGGAAAGTGCCCGCGCCGTCGCAGGACTTCACACCGAATGATCCGCTCGACCTGCCCGCCGGCCGCCAGCTGTACCTACCGGTGGTGGGCCTGCCCGGGCAGTCGTTCAAGGTCATCGGGGCCGGGACCACCGCCTCCCGGCAGGTGCTGAAGAACGTCAAGCCGCCCTACCTGTTCCAGCTCCGGGCCACCAACGAGTGGTCCTCGCTGGTCGGCGGCGTGATCTCCGCGCGGCTCAGCTGGACCACGGCGTCCATCCCCCCGCTGGCCACCTACGGCCGGCAGATCCTGATCCACGGCCGCACCATCCAGCAGGAAGTCAGCTGCGCGGAGAGTCGTTGCGTAGCGCAACGAGTCACCAGTGCGGGCCTGCCGATCGTGATGCTGACCCAGAGCCAGGCGGGTGCGCCCTGGGGCGTCGCCGGGCGGGCCACGACGATGGCGGGCGGCCACTTCCAGGTCCGGGTGAATACGGCCGCGACCCGTTCGTATCGCGCCTACGCCCTGGCGGACAGCCGTCCCGGCTCCTTGTCCGCGGCGTCCAGCAGTCTGCCCGGCCTGACCCGCAGCCGGCTCCAGGTGGTGTCCGCCGGCTATCCGAAGGGCAACGTCAAGCCTCGCAATGAGGTCGTGACCGCGACGGTGCTGGCTCGCCCCGTCGTGAACGGTGCCGCCACCTTGCAGTTCTGGAACGGCAAGGCCTGGGCGAGCGTGAAGTCGGTGCCGATCGCCGGCGGCCGGGCCACGATCAACTTCAAAGCCACCAAGCCGGGCATTTTCGCCTACCGCTTCCTCCTACCCGGTACCGCGTACCTGGGCCACCCGGTCTTCGGCACCGCCACTGGCAGCATGGTCCTCAGAATCCTCTGAGCCACCCGGTCAGGACGGTTCCAGCTCATGATCGACGTCGGCACCGATCGGCTCGGCAGGTCGAAGCGCGGAGGCGGCGATCGAGCGGCGTCGGACCTTGTAGATCGTGTACGCCGCGACCACGACGACGGCGATGGCCACCAGCGCCCAGACGGACAGCCGGCCGAAGATCTTGTCGGCGTTGTCGCCCACCTTGTAGGCGACGATGCCGATCACGCTCGACCAGACGATGCCACCTGCGGCGTTGGCGACCAGGAACTGCGGGTACGGCATCCGCAGCGTGCCGGCCATCGGGCCGGCGAAGATCCGCAGCAAGGCGACGAACCGGCCGAAGAAGACCGTCCAGACGCCGTACTTGTGGAAGTATCGCTCGGCCTTCTCGATCCGGTCGCCGGAGAAGTGGTGGAAACGCCGGCCGAGCCGCTCGAACAGCCCGCGGCCGGCCTTACGTCCGATGAAGTAGCCGATCGAGTCTCCGACGATGGCGCCCACGGCGGCCGCGCCGATCACCCAGCCCAGCGTCAGGTCACCGTGCGAGGCCAGCAACGCGGCCGCGATCAGTGTGGTCTCGCCGGGCACTGGTACGCCCATGCTCTCGACCCCGATGACCAGGCCGACCACCAGGTACGCCAGCGCGGCGATCCCCCCGGTCGGAATGGCGATGGCCAGCGCCTGCAGCGTCTCCCCCATGCCCCCTATCCTGGCATCCCGGCACAACCGAGTAGCCGGTCGACTCCAGCCTGTTATCTATTTCCCCTCGGGAGACTCCGATTGCGAGAGCTCCGGCGTGGTGGTGCCGTTGCCGGCTCCGTTGAAGGCCTTGGTGACGTTCTGCAGCGCTGAGGTCACCTCCGACGGGATCACCCAGAAGGTGTTGCCCGGCCCCTTCGCCAGCTCGGGCAGCATCTGCAGGTACTGGTAGGCCAGCAGTTTCGGGTCGGGGTCATTGCGGTGGATCGCCTCGAACACGGTGTCGATCGCTTTCGCCTGGCCCTCGGCCCGCAGGATCGCG
The DNA here is from genome assembly GCA_033851195.1 of Kribbellaceae bacterium. Taxonomy (GTDB): domain Bacteria; phylum Actinomycetota; class Actinomycetes; order Propionibacteriales; family Kribbellaceae; genus Kribbella. Next base: position 2,991 of record JAWWOY010000941.1, read on the forward strand.
GCTTGCCGGTCGCCCTCGGCGGTCAGGATCCTGGACTGCCGCTGCCCCTCCGCAGTCAGGATCGCGGCCCGCTTCTCCCGGTCCGCGCGCATCTGCTTCTCCATCGACTCCTTGATCGACGGCGGCGGGTCGATCGCCTTCAGCTCGACCCGGTTCACCCGGATGCCCCACTTGCCCGAGGCCTCGTCGAGGACCACCCGCAGAGTGGTGTTGATGTGCTCGCGGGAGGTCAGCGTCTTCTCCAGATCCATGCTGCCGATCACGTTCCGCAGCGTGGTGACGGTGAGCTGCTCGATCGCCTGGATGTAGTTGAAGATCTCGTACGCCGCAGCCCGCGGGTCGGTGACCTGGAAGTACAAGACGGTGTCGATGTCGACGACCAGGTTGTCCTCGGTGATGACCGAGCGTGGCTCGAACGACACCACCTGCTCGCGCAGGTCGATCAGCGCGCGGGGCCGGTCGATGAAGGGGATGACCACGTTCAGCCCGGGCTCGAGGGTGCGCAGATAGCGCCCGAGCCGCTCCACGTTGCTGGCTCTCGCCTGCGGCACGATCCGGACGGTGCGGACCACCAGGACGACTGCGAGCAGGGCGACGACCAGTCCGACGATCAATTCGGCCATGGATCCTCCCGGGGATGGACGAGGGCGGTCGCACCCTCGATTGCAAAGACGTCGACAGTGGTGCCGGCCGGGATCAGCAGGTCGGGATCGTAGGCCCGGGCGGTCCACTCCTCGCCGCCGATCCGGACCAGACCGGGTTCCCGTCCGACCGGCCTGAGTACGACCGCCTCGCGCCCGATCAACGCGGCCACCCCGCTCCGCAACTGCGGCGTACCGGTGAGGTGGCGGCGGGCTACCGGACGAACCAGCGTGATCATCGCGGCGGCGGTGACGGCGAAGGCGAGCAACTGCAGGCCGATACCGAGGCCGAGGCCGGCGACGACCGAGGCGGCCAGGGCCGCGACGGCTAGCAGAAGCAGGTCGAGAGTGGCCGTCATCAACTCGGCGATGCCGAGGACGGCGGCGATGGTCAACCAGAGAAGCCAGGACTGCATGCGGTCACCTACGCGGAATTTGTGACTCTCCTTCGAAGGTACTCCCGCAGGCGCGTCGGCGGTGAATTCGACGGCTACCGCTTCGGTCTCGGACGATCCCGGGCAGCTGCCTCAGGCTCGTCGGGTGCCTTTCCCAGCGGTACGACGGCCACCAACGAGCTGACCTGGCGGGCATCGGCGGGGTGGTTCGACGCCGTCCGGCCCTTGCCGTAGCGATTCACCAGCTCGAGCAGTTCCTTGCCGAACGCCTCGGTCTCGGCGCAGTTCAGCCACACCCGGCCGCGGTGTAGGACGCTGAGGGCCTCCCAGGGGTCGTCGTCGCGGAGGTCGTCGAACTGCTCCATCAGCCGGTTGATGTTGTTCTGGATGATGGCGCGGCCGGCGACCCCGGGCGCCGCCGAGATCATCAGGCTGCGGGCCACTGCGCGCCAAGGCCGTTCGCGGCCGTCGGAGGAGCCGTCGGCGCGCTCGATGATGCCCCACCGCGCCAGCGCCCGCAGGTGGTAGCTGGTCGCCGACGGGGTCAGGCCGGCCAGCTCCGCGCACTCGGTCGCGGTCAGCACCCGGCCGCCGTACAGCTCGTCGATGATCCGCTGCCGGGCCGGATGGGCCAGGGCACGGATCGCCCGCGGATCGGTCAGTACCACGCGCTTCTTCTTCGCGGCCACGGCGACAGCGTAGCGCTTGGCCCGTAGAGCCTTGACGTGGTCAATTATGAAGCATTAGCTTCACAATCATGAAGCAAATACTTCAGAGTTCGATCTGGTCGATCCGTGACCTCCGCCTGGTTCTGCCCGCGCGCGCGATCTCGTACGCCGGCGACTCGATCGCGCTCGTCGCCCTGATGCTGCGGGTCTCCGATGCCGGTGGCCCGGGCGCGATCACGGCGCTGCTGCTCGCGTTCGCCCTGCCCACGGTGGTGATGATCCCGTTCGCCGGGCGGATCGTGGACGGGTTCGACTCCCGCGCGGTGCTGGTCTGCGCGTCCCTACTGCAGGCGGCCGCCGGGGTGGGGTTGGCCTTCAGCCACGGGCTGGCACCAACCCTGGCGTTTGTTTGCGCGCTGCAGTTCGGGCAGGCCGTGGCCGGGCCGGCCTGGGGTGCTCTGGTGCCGCGCATCGTCGGGGATGACCTGGTCGGAAAGGCCGTCGGGACCGGCCAGGCCCTGGCCGGAGTGGCGATGCTGGCCGGTTCCGCGCTGGGCGGTGTGCTGGTCGGCTGGCAGGGTGACCGGGTCGCGCTGCTGGTGGACGCATCGACGTTCGCGGGCCTGGCGGTGGTTGCCCGGCTGGTACGGACCCGCCGCCGCCCGGTGGCCGGCGCGGCGGGCCGGCAAGGTGGCGTGATGATCGGGCTGCAGAGCCTGTTCGCAGATCAACTCCTACGGATCCTGGTGCCGGGCCTGTGGATCTTCGTGGTCGTCGGCGAGGCGCTCAACGTGGTCGAAGTCTTCCTGATCACCGACGAGATCGGCCTCGGGCCCACTGGCTACGGTGCAGTGGTCGCCGCCCAGGGCGCGGGCGCGATCTGGGGCTCGTTGGCAGCCGGTGCGCTTCGCAGCGACACCGCCAGGTCGTACGCCGTGCTGGCCGGCACCGTCGGGATCGGTGGCGCATGCGTCCTGATGGGAGTCGCTCCCGGTGTCGTCGCGCTGGTCGTCGGTGCTGTGGCCGTCGGGTTGGCCGGAGGGATGCTCAACGCGGCCACCAGCACACTCATAGTGACCAGGTCCGTCGAGGTCGTCAGGGGCCGGGTGATCGCCGCGATGACCGGGGTCACCCGGGCGTTCAGCCTGCTGGCACTGCTGTTGGGCGGTCTGGTCGGCGCCGGGTTAGGGCCTCGGGCAACGTTCGTGCTCGGTGGTCTGGCGTGTGTGCTCACCGGCCTGGTGATCGCCGTACTGGTGGCTCTGGGCTCCCGGCAGATGGGAAAGGATTCGGCTGAAGAGGTGTTCAGTCATTAGCCTTTGCTGTTATGACCGAATCACGTGAGAACCCGGTGACCCCCGACAGCGGGCAGGACGACCTGCCCGAGCAGATCCGGGTGCGCCGGGAGAAGCGTGACCGGATGCTGTCGGATGGAGTCCAGCCATACCCGGTCTCGGTGCCCCGGACACACCTGTTGAAGGACCTGCGGGCCCGGTACGACGGGCAGGAAATGGAGCCCGACACCAAGACCGGCGAGCAAGTCGCAGTGGCCGGCCGGGTGATCTTCCTGCGCAACACCGGGAAGCTCTGCTTCGTCCGGCTGCGCGAGGGGGACGGCACCGAGTTGCAGGTGATGCTGTCGCTGGCGGACCTCGGCGAGGAGGAACTGGCCCGGTTCAAGGCGCTGGTGGACATCGGCGACCTGCTGTCGGTGCAGGGCGAGATGGTGACGAGCCGCCGCGGTGAACTGTCGGTCCAGGCGGCTTCCTGGCAGATGGCGGCCAAGACGCTGCGGCCGCTGCCGAACGAGCACAAGCCGCTGAACGAGGAAGCCCGGGTCCGGCTGCGCTATGTGGACCTGATCGTCCGGCCGGAGGCCCGCGAGATGGTCCGGACCAAGGCCGCCGTGCTCAAGTCGCTGCGGGCGACCTTCGACGGACACGACTTCATCGAGGTCGAGACGCCGGTGCTGCAGTTGACCAACGGCGGTGCCGCGGCGAAGCCGTTCCGGACCCACCTGAACGCGTTCGACCAGGACATGCTGCTCCGGATCGCGCTGGAGCTGGATCTGAAGCGGGCGATGATCGGTGGCGTGGACCGGGTCTACGAGATCGGCCGGACCTTCCGCAACGAAGGCCTGGACTCCACCCATGCCGCGGAATTCTCGATGATCGAGGCGTATCAGGCTTACGGCGATTACGACTCGATGGCGGAACTGACCGAGGAACTGATCCGGAACGCGGCCCGCGCGGTCGGCCGCACGGTGGTCACCGCACGCGACGGTTCGCAGATCGATCTGGACCAGCCATGGCGTCACGCGACGCTATTCGAGCTGGTCTCCGAAGCGGTCGGCGAGACGGTCGACGCGAGCACCGACGCGACCGCCCTGACCAAGATCGCGAACCACCACGAGGTCGAGCTGCAACCGGGCTGGAATGCCGGTGAGATCGCACTGGAGATCTACGAGAAGCTGGTCGAGCACACGCTGATCCAGCCCACCTATGTGCGGGACTATCCGGAGTCGGTGCGGCCGCTGTCGAAGCCGCATCGCGACATTCCCGGCCTGGTCGAGGCCTGGGACCTGATCATCAACGGGGTCGAACTCGGGGTGGCCTACTCGGAGCTGAACGATCCGGTGATCCAGCGGGAACGCCTGATGGCACAGTCGTTGCTGGCCGCCGCCGGCGATCCCGAGGCGATGGAGCTGGACGAGGATTTCCTCCGCGCGATGGAGTTCGGCATGCCACCGGCCGGTGGCATGGGGATGGGACTGGACCGGTTGGTGATGTTGTTCACGGGGGCCGGTATCCGGGAGACCATTCTGTTCCCGCTGCTGCGTCCGGAGTGATCTGATAAACAGGTCGCCGCTCCGTTGCATAGCACAACCACCGGCGTAATCCATTTCTGGGGCCTGGTTTCTTCCAGGGCGCGTGCGTCCGGATGAATACCCATCGTCACCGCGCGAACGCGGTGTCGATCCGATCCGACGTTTTTATCACATCTTTACCCTCCATTCCGCCGGTTGAATGACAGCCGACCGGTTTATGAGGTACAAATCAGTATCAGTAATTCGTCAGGGGGATTGTGTCCGGTGTCGGGCGCGGAAAGGACTGTCATCGATGGCGCAAAGGGTTCAGGTGGTTCTCGAGGACGATCTCGACGGTGGTAAGGCCGACGAGACCGTGACCTTCGGTCTGGACGGGTCGACGTACGAGATCGATCTGTCCAAGAAGAATGCCGCCAAGTTGCGCGACGCCCTGGCTGGATACGTCGGTGCGGGGCGACGGGTCGCGGGCCGTCGCGGCGTCGCCGGCCGGGCGCGGGGACGGGGCCGGTCCGCGACCGACTCCGCCGACATCCGCGCCTGGGCCAAGGACAACGGCTACGAGGTGAGCGAGCGGGGTCGTATCTCCGCCGAGGTGCGCGCGGCGTACAACGACGCCAAGTAAATCTCCGACCGATCGGTCCCGGTGCCAGTTTCATGGCACCGGGACCGTCCGCATTCCGGTTGTTTCACAGTGTGGACACTGTCGGGCCCGGATGCCTGAGTGGACAACGAACGCCAGGAATTCGCTGCTGGCGAACACCGGGTCCACCCGGGAACACCGGACCGGCCCCAGAGGTTGTCCCCTTGTGATCTCCGACTGAACTTCACACGGGAGCCGACGATTTGTTCGCTGAGAGCGAGTGTGTCGGTGCCGGGGACTAACATGCATGTACGGGGGTTGGACTACACGGCACGTCCGACTCCTCTGAGGCAAGGAGCGCTTTGGCGATGTTTGAACGATTTACGGACCGCGCCCGTCGGGTAGTCGTCCTGGCTCAAGAAGAGGCCAGGATGCTCAGCCACAACTACA
>JAWWOY010000381.1:0-7381 GCA_033851195.1 Kribbellaceae bacterium
GGCCTGCTCGACTGAGAGGTTCTGCTTTGGCCAGTTGAGGAAGTTGTCCACTTCTGACCTGTCGGGACCGGCGCCGGGGCCGCACCCTGGTGTCCAGTACTCAGCCCTTCCGCCCCTTGAGTTCCCGGATCCCGCCAACTCTCCGCCGTCTGGTTTCCGCGCTCCCGAGCACCTCCCGCAAGGGTCGCGAGAACGTCCGACGGCGTCTTCGACGTGCCCCGGGAACTGCTTTGCAGAAAGGTTATCCGCCATGTCCCGATATCCGAGATCGCGCTTGATGCGTGGTTATCCCAATCCTCGATCGGTGCGCTGGATCGCCACCGCGTTAGGCCTTGCCCTGGTCGGTGGGTTGCTTGCCGTGGAGCCCGCCGCGGAGGCGGCGCCCGCTGAGCAGCAGGCGGCCGAGCCCGGCGTACCGCTGACCCGTCCGGATGAGGCGTCTGCGGTAGTAACCGCCAGGATGACCGGCCAGCCCGTTCTGATCAGCAGCAAGACCACCGAGACCTCCGAGTACCGCGCGTTGCCGTCCGGTGAGATCGAGGCGACCGTCAACGCCGGCCCAGTACGAATGCGGGACGAGTCCGCCGGGGACGCAGGCTGGATCGATGTCGATGTGACGCTGGTCCGGCAGCCGGATGGATCGGTCGCACCCAAGGCACATCCTTACGGGCTGAAGCTTTCTGGAGCGGCGGGCAAGGGCGACCACGACTTGGTTGCGCTCGGTACTGCTGGACAGCGGTCAACGCTCGGCTGGTCAGGCCCGCTGCCGGCACCTGTGCTGGACGGCACCACGGCCACCTATCGCGAGGTGAAGCCCGGGGTGGACCTGGTGGTCGAAGCCACCCGCACCGGCTACTCGCAGAATCTCGTTGTGAAGAACAGGTCGGCGGCCGCGCAGTTGCAGCAGATCCGGATGCCGTGGAAGGCCGATGGCCTGACGGCGACAGCTGACGGCCGGGGTGGCTTGTCGGTGAAGTCGAAGTCGGGCCTGGAGAGCCACGACGTACCGGCTCCGGTGATGTGGGATTCGAGCGTCGACAAGGTGTCCGGTGAGCACACCCGGCGGGCATCGGTCGGGCTGCGGCTGGACAAGGGCGCGCTGGCGCTGACGCCGAACGCCGGGTTCCTCAGTGATCCGAAGACGGTCTATCCGGTGACGATCGACCCGTCACAGAGTGCCGGGGCGAACTTCGACGCCTTCGTCGAGAACACCTACACCAACGACCAGTCGGCAGCGACCGAATTGAAGCTGGGAACTTACGACGGCGGTACCACCAAGGCGCGGGCGTTCCTCAGGTTCGACAACCAGAACTGGCTTTGGGACAAGCAGATCCAGGCTGCGACGCTGAGCCTCTGGGAGCACCACTCGTACTCCTGCACGGCCAAGTCGTGGGAGGCCTGGCGGACCGGGGACGTCACCAACACGGTGCGCTGGACGGCGCAGCCCAGCTGGATCGAGAAGGTCGGCACGTCGACGCAGACCAAGGGATTCTCAACCGCCTGTGGCGACGGCTGGGTGACGATCCCGGTCACCGCGGCCTTCCAGACCGCCGCGACCAGCCACGCGGCGAAGACCACCATCGGAGTCCGGGCCACCACTGAGACCGACAGCTACGGCTGGAAGCGGTTCGCGTCCCGTGAGGCCGCCGCCAACCCGCCGTCGGTGACGGTCATCTACCAGACCAAGACCTCCGTGACCGCCCAGGCCACCGCCCCGGAGACCGTCTGTGCCACGGGCGCAACGCGGCCGTTCATCTCCAGTGCGACGCCGCAGTTGCGGGCGCAGATCAGCGACGGCCTCAGCTCGCAGGTGTACGGCAACTTCGAATGGCAGCCGGTTGGCGGCTCGGTGTCCGGCTCCGCCACCGAGGGCCCGGGTGCTTCCGGCTCGTGGCTCGGCTCGACCATCCCGGATGGCGCCTTCGTCGAGGGCGGCAGCTATGCCTGGCGTGTTCAGGGCACCGACGGTACGACGGCCGGCGCGTGGTCGCCGTGGTGCGAATTCACCGTCGACACGCTCTCCCCGGCAGCCGCACCGACTGTCTCCTCGACGACGTACCCGGTCTCGCAGTGGTCCGGCGGCGCGGGCACGGCAGGCACCTTCACCTTCGGGGCTTCGGGTGTCAGCGATGTCGCGGCCTACGAGTACGGCGTGGACACGAACCCGCCGGACCAGGTGGTCAACGCTGCCACCCCCGGTGCAACCACCAGCGTGACGATCACCCCGACCGCGGATGGGCCCCACACGCTGTGGGTTCGTACCCGTGACCGGGCGGGTAACCGGTCGCCGCTGACGGCATACGAGTTCGCGGTCGGGGGTGGTGCGGTGATCTCGCCCAAGAACGGCGACATCAGCGCGGCCAAGACGGCGATCATCGGCGCTGGGCGAACCACTGCGACCGGTGTCACCTACCAGTGGCGTCGCGGGGACACTGACGCCTGGGCAACCATCCCGGCCGGCCACGTACAGGTTGCAGCCGGCGGTGGCGCCGTGACCTGGCCGCTGCCGACCAGTGGCGGTGGGCAGTTCCCGAAGCTGAACTGGAATATTGAGGCCACGCTGGCCGCGGTCGATGCGCAGTCGATCCCACGGGACGGACCAGTGCAGATCCGGGGCAGCTTTACCGGCGGTACGGCCGCGTCATCCGGCGCGGTCAAGCTGACCTTCGACCGCAACCTGGCCACTGCTGCGTCTGACGAGATCGGACCTGGCGAGGTCAACCTATTGACGGGCAATGTCACCTTGTCCGACAGCGACGTGTCAGTGGACGCCTACGGCAGCGACCTGACCGTCAGCCGGACGTACAACAGCCGCCAGTCGACCAAGACGGACCCATCGGGCATGTTCGGCCCCGGCTGGATCTCCGGAGCCATCGTGGATGAGGCCGAGACGCCGTACACGTCCCTCGATGTCTTCGGGTCGCTGGTGCAGGTTGGGACACCGGACGGTGACGTGGTCGGATTCACTGCACGCAACGGCATCGATTTCGATCCTGAAGTAGGTCAGGAGACGCTCAAGCTGAGCTACGCCAGTGCGACCGACTCCTACCGGCTCTCCGACGACAAAGGCACGGTGGTGACATTCGGTCGGGTCGCGGGGTCGGCAGCCGGCAAGTACTTCCCGACTGCGACGACGCTGCCGGGCAGCAACCAGAGCACGACGTACGTGTGGGAGCGGGTGCTCGTCGGGGGCACTGAGGTAGTGCGGCCGACGCGCATGCTTGCACCTGTGCCGGACGGCGTCAGCTGCGCAACCGTGACCCGCGGCTGCAGGGCGTTGAACTTCACGTACGCCATTGCGACCACAGCCACCGGTACGACCGAAGCGACTTGGGGTGACTTCGCCGGACGAGTGAAGGAGATCTCCTTCACTGCTTGGGATCCGGACCTGGTCCCGGCAGCCATGCGTACCGTGGCGGTCGCGCGGTACAGCTATGACAACGCCGGACGGCTTCGCGCCTCCTGGGACCCGCGGCTCGATACCGGCAGCACACACCAGTGGGACACGTACGGCTACCAGGCCGACGGTGTGCTGTCGACCGTCAAGCCCGCCGGTCAAGAGCCTTGGCAGCTGAGCTACACGACCGTTCCGGGTGATCCGGGCATCGGTCGTCTGAACAAGGTCTCGCGCTCTGCCCTGACAGCTGGTACCGCTGTCGACACGGTGGTCTACAAGGTGCCGCTGTCCGGCGCCGGTGCCCCCAACGACCTGTCTCCTGGACAAACCAAGCGCTGGGGCCAACCAGAAGCACCTACAGATGCGTCGGCCGTCTTCCCGGCCGACCAGATACCTGGCGGGAATCCGTCGACTGGTTCGCTCCCGTCGAACTGGGAGCGGGCGACCGTCAGCTACCTGGACGCCAACGGGCGCGAGGTCAACACGGCAAAGCCCGGCGGCAACATCACAGCCGCCTGGTACGACGGTTTCGGGAACGTAATTCGCTCCCTGACAGCCGAGAACCGTAACCGGGCACTGAACCAGTCGCAGTCCGACAACGAGGCTGCTGAGCAGACATTGGCTCAGGCCTACTCCACGTTGAACAACTACTCCCTGGACGGGGAACGGCTGGAGAGCACGCTCAATCCCGAGACCGAGGTCCGGCTCAGCAACGGCACGACGACAAGAGGTCGGCAGCTCGGCCGCAACACGTACGACCAGGGTGCCCCGACCAGTGGCGGTCCGTACAACCTGGTCACCACCGCGGAGTCGCAGGTGCGGCTCTGGGGAGCCGGTGGTACCACGGTCGAGGCAGACCGTCGTACCACCACGACCGGCTACAACTGGACGCTTCGCGCGCCGACGGTAACCACTACCGACCCGGGTGGTCTGGGGCAGACCGTACGCACGACGCTGGACCCTGTCACCGGGCTCCAGACGTCCACCACGCAGGCCGCGGGTGGCAGCACCACCAACACCCCGGCGACACAGAAGACGATCAACTACCGGGCCACGTCGGGATCGGGCTACGCGGAGTGCGATCTCAGGCCGGAGTGGGCGAACCTGCCCTGCCGCGTCCAGCCGGGCGGCCAAGCTGCCAGTGGTCCTGAGCTTCCCTTCACCGTGACGACGTACGACATGTTCAACCAGCAGCGGGTGCAGACCCAGAAGATCAGCACCGGAACGCTGCGCACCACCACGACCAAGTACGACGGCGCCGGCCGCGTGCTGGAGAAGAGCGTCGTCGCGGCAGCAGGCCTCGGTACGCCGGTACCGACCGAGCGCAACGTCTACGACCCGGTCAGCGGCGACCTGCTGCGTAGCCAGTCGGTGTCCGGCAGCACTGTCACGGCAGAGATCGTCCGCACCTACGACACTCTCGGCCGGGTCACTTCCTACAAGGATGCCGACGGCAACCTCTCCACCACCACGTACGACCTGGTCGGTCTGCAGGCCACCAGCTCCGACGGCAAGGCCACCCGCACCTATGGTCACGACTTCCGCGGGTTGCTCACGTCGGTGACCGACAGTCACGTGGGCACCTACAGCGGCAGCTACAACGCCGACGGGAAGTTGGTGACTGAGACCTGGCCCAACGGCGTCAAGGTCGACACCCAGTACGACGAAGCCGGCGAAGAGGCCGGTATCACCTACAGCAAGCCGGGGTGTGCTGCGACCGACTGCACGTTGTTCCGCGAATCGACCACCCGGTCGGCACACGGACAGACCGCGAAACGCGTATCCACGCTGTCGAGCCAGATCTACAGCCAGGACAAGGCCGGCCGTGTCTCGACGATCCAGGAGACCGTCGGGGAGAAGTGCGTGACTCGGGCCTACGGTTTCAACACTGCAACCGACAGGACCAGTAGTACGGAGTACGGCCCGGCGGCCGACGGCAGTTGCCAGACCACGACCGCCGCCGCATCCCGTACCTGGACCTACGACACGGCAAACCGGGTGAACAACACCGGCTATACCTACGACGCGCTCGGCCGGACCACGACGGTTCCGGCGATCGACACCGGCGCACCGGCCGCTGGGAATCTGACGGCCACCTACAACGCGAACGACCTGGTCGACACGATCACCCAGGGCGCGCGCACCACCGACTACTCCATCGACGTCACCGGCGAGCGGCTCCGATCCTCGACCGACAACTCGACAGGCGCGGTCGTGCAGAACGTGCAGCACTACGACGGCGATGAAGACTCGCCTGTCTGGACCCAGGAAGGCCCGGACCGCTGGACCAGGGTCATACCGGGCCTGAAAGGGATGAGCGCCGTCCTGGACAGCGACAGCGGCGTACCGGAGTGGCAGATCTCTGATCTGTCCGGGGACATCGTGGCCACGATTCACAGTGGTGACGAGGGCTTGTCCGGCACAAGCGAGGCCAATGAGTACGGCGTGTCGAGCGATCCCGAGGCGATCGGGAAACAGCGGTACGGCTGGCTCGGCGCAGAACAGAGAGCCGCAGACACTCCTTCCGGGATCGTGTTGATGGGTGTCCGGCTCTACAACCCGACCACTGGGCGGTTCCTGCAGACCGACCCGGTCTACGGAGGCAGTTGCAACGCGTACGAGTACACCTGCGCCGACCCGGTCGACAAGGTCGACCTCGACGGCAAGTGGCCCTGCTGGAGCAAGGTATGTGCGCTCAGGTGGGCCGCGAAGAAGTGGAAAGCCGCCGTGAAGAAGATCAAGCGGAACAAGTACGTCCGCAAGGTCTGGCGGTGGGGCAAGAACAAGTACTTCCGGGCCTGCCTGGGTGGTGCAGCCGGCGTCCTCGGCGTTGACACCTGGAAGAACGGCTGGAAAGCGCTGAAGACGAAGTGGTTCCGCTGGGGCCCCTCGGGATGTGCCGGTGGCATGTTCTTCTACCACGCCAAGAGGAGGGGCTGGTGGTGACCGGCTGACCGGCTGACCGGGTGACCGTCCAGACCCGGACAGCGACCCCGGGCGGGCCTGCGAAGGCCCGCCCGGGCTCACGGCAACCGGGCGAAGGCGCGGACGGGGAAGGTGCCGAGGCCGTCGATCAGGGGCGCGGTGGCGGTGAAGGTAGCGCCGCTGGGCGGGACCTGTGCCAGGTTGGTGAGGTGTTCGACGATCGCGATGCCGGCGCCGAGCAGCAGGGTGTGGGCCGGGCGGGTCCCGTCCGTCATGTCGTCGATGTTCGCCGCGTCGATCCCGACCAGTACCGCGCCGTTGCGGATCAGCCAGTCGGCGCCGTCTCTCGTCAGGAAGTGCGGGTCCACCAGGTACGCCGGCGTACCGAATCGAGCGTCGTCGCCCGTGTGCAGCAGCACGGCCTTGCCACGGACATCGAACGGGGTGAGAGTGTCGGCGTCGATGCCGGGCTTGCCGCTGTCCTCGATGCGCACCACGACGGCCGCCAGATCGGCGGTCCGTTCGAGGGTGAAGCCGGTGAGGTCGTGGCCGTCGGGAAAGCGGTGATACGGGCTGTCCAGGTAGGTGCCGGTGTTGGTGACCATCGTGATCCGGCCGATCTCGAACTCGGTACCGGGCGCGTAGATCTCCCGCGAATCCTCCCGGGTCAGGTGCTTGCCCAGTTCCGGGCCGGGCAGGTTCGGCAGCGTAATCATGCCGTCGCGGATCACGTGACTGAGTTCCACGTACGTCGGCCGCCCGCCGCTCGCGCTTCCCGCGCCGACCGGGTCACCGCTGGGGCCGCCTCGGGTGCCCTTGTGCGGTGCTTCGACGATCTCCAGGTCCGACAGGTCGACCTCGCTTGCCATCAGCAAGCCGAGCGATGTCAGGAACAGTTCCGCCACCTTGGTAGGCGTCACCTCGGCCGTAGGCACGTCGACCATAAACCCCTGTGCCTGCAGGCCACCGCCGTTCGTGAAGGTCACGGTGGCATCGAACCGGGCGCGATAGCTCGTCATGCCCCACATCCTCGCCCATCCCGTCCGGCTGTTGCGCTGA
>JAWWOY010000382.1:0-2966 GCA_033851195.1 Kribbellaceae bacterium
CACGAGCCAGCAGTGTTCCGAGTGCGACTACATAGACAAGAGGAACCGGGCCTCGCAGGCCCGGTTCCAGTGCAGGTCGTGCGGCGTCGTTGCGCACGCTGACCTGAACGCGTCGCGCAACATCGCCTGCAAGGGCGAGACTGCGTGGATTGCGGGGCGTGAGTCACGCGTCCCAACCCCTGCCTAGCAGGTGGCCAGACGCGGGAGGCCACGCGGCAGCCAGTCGCGCCCTACCTGCAAGCCCGGTCCTTCAATGCCGGGTCAAGTTGATTTAAGCCCGGTCCGGACATCTCGGCGACTGCGCAAATTTGTAGTCGTGGTGTCACGCAGTTGTGCCTACTGGAACCTCGCGTTCCGGCGGCCCGCCGGATCACATGGCCGCCCCCGAACACCGAGCCGAGATGACCATCCGCTTCTCCATCTGGGACCAGATCACCGGCGCTGTCGGCCGGCCCACCACGGCCTGAACACAGGCCCAAACCGCGGGCCCACCATGCCACGACGCACCGTCAGACACTTACACGCCCAACAACGTGACAGCGCCCCTGGCTGATTTCCTGGAGTTCCTGCGTCGCGCCGGCCTGGACCCCGACTCGGTCATCGTGACCGACCTGACGCTCGTCCAGTGGCTGGGTGGCGGACCAGAGGTATGGCAAGACATGATCCGCGCCAGCCCGACGTATTACGAACGAAGCCCAGAGTACCCAATGCGACCTTGCGTCCGGTACGTCCGATCTTGCCCATGTTCGGGTACCTCAAGTTGTCCGGGCATGGCTGACGTGTCGTCTCCTATGGTGTCTGGCTCTTGATTCTGCCGGACGCCGAGCAGACTGTCCGGCGTTGTCCATGACGCATACGTTCGGAGCGATAGGGCAGGCGACTTGGAGCCGCGAAGTGTTCGCGGTAGATCCGTCAATTACCCCGACATCATTGGACTGGAGCATGGCGACGAAAGACGGCAAGGATGACGACTCGGGCGAGAGTATCTCGTTGCCTGAGGCGATGCGCGCAGCGACCGCCCAGCTATCCGAATTGCTGCAGAGCGAGTGCGGAGGAGTTTCCGCTGTGAAGTCTACGGATCGTGGATGGACCGCGAACGTGGAAGTCGTGGAGATCGCGAGGATCCCCGACACCACCAGCGTGATGGCGTCCTATCGCGTCGATCTCGACGGCAGGGGCCGCATCGTCGCCTATGAACGCACCCACCGGTACGCCAGGGGCCGGGTGGACCGCTGAGACACGGGTCCACGGCGCGGACCGCCCCCTATGCATCAGGGCTGGGCCCCCTCCGGCAGGCCCGATCCGGAAAGCTCCGCGCGTAGTCCGAAGAGGAAAGGATGATCCAGCGTGAGTGTTGCCACGCACAGCAGTTCCGCAGCCACCGGAGGCAGCAACTCCGGGAATCTCTACGACGTCTTGGAACTGATACTGGACCGAGGACTCGTCATCGACGCCTTCGTGCGCGTCTCTTTGGTGGGGATCGAGATCCTCAAGATCGACGTACGCGTGGTGGTGGCCAGCGTCGACACCTATCTGCGTTTCGCTGAGGCGTGCAACCGCCTCGATCTGGAGTCAGGCCGCAAGGCGCCTTCCCAGCTGACCGATCTGGTCGGCGATGCGACGGAGTCCGGAGCCAAGGGCAAGTCGAAGGGCGCGCTGACCGGAGCCGTGGAAGCGATCAGCGACGGCCTGCACGGCGGCGGTGACTCCGATGCGGACAAGAGCGAACGCAAGGCCACATCCTCGTCCTCGTCGAGCAGCGGCCGCCGCACGGCGTCGCGCACCCGGGAGGGGTAGCACATGTCGACTTATGTCTATGCGATCGCCGGGGCGGGGCATCCGCTTCGACTGGACGGTGTCGGTGGAGTCGGCGAACCCGCCCGGGAGATCCGGGTCCTGCGGGCTGGTCTGCTGGGCGTTGTCGCCAGTGACGCGCCCGAGGGTCTGCGGGCGAAGCGACGGGATGTGTTGGCGCACCAGCGGGTGCTGGACCGTCTCCTTGAGGACGGGACGGTGTTGCCGATGCGGTTCGGACTGGTCGCGGCCGATGACGAGCAGGTCGTCGCGGCGATCGCCGGGGGAAGTGAGGGGTACACGGAGCGGCTTGCCGAGATCGAGGGCTGCCGGGAGTACAACCTGAAGGTCACCCGCTCCGAGGACGATTTGCTGCGTCAGGTCATGGAGGAGGTCCCGGAAGCCCGGCGGCTCAACGACCTCACCCGCACACAGCCCGACGATCACGCCCAGAAGATGGTGCTCGGTGAAATCCTCGCCGGCGAGGTACGGATGCGGCAGGACCATGGCGCCCGCGAGATCCTCGCCAGCCTGGCGCCCCGTGCCGTACGCCACAGCGAAGGGGAGCCGACCGGCTCGTGCTTCCTGAACACCTCCTTCCTTGTGAGCCGCGACCAGGCCCCGGCGTTCGCGCAGGCCGTGCACGAGGAAGTCGAGCGGCACGACGATTCCTATTCCTTCAAGCTGAACGGTCCGCTGCCGCCGTACAGCTTCGTCTGACCTTCATCCCGTGCGGCTCCGGCCATCCGACAGGTTCGACCGCGCCTGCGCGCAAAGGAGTTCCGGTATGGGCCTCGTCACCGGCCTGCTCACGCTCCCCCTCGCACCGCTGCGCGGAACGGCGTGGGTGCTCGACCAGGTGATCGCCCATGCAGAACGCGAGTCCTACGACCCGGAGCCGGTGCGCAGGGAGCTGGCAGACCTGGAGAAAGCACTACTGGAGGGGCGGATCAGCGAGGAGGAGTTCGACGTTCGCGAGGACGAACTGCTCGACAAGCTGGAGTGGCTGGAGGCTCAGCAGCGGCGTCTGCCCCGTACTGACCGAGGAGAGAACGAGGTTCACGGAAGATGATGACCAACGCGAAGATCGGGACGGCCCTGGTGGGTGGATACCTGCTGGGACGCACCAAAAAAGCGAAACTCGCCCTCGGACTGGGCATGTTTCTGGCCGG
>JAWWOY010000394.1:0-3809 GCA_033851195.1 Kribbellaceae bacterium
CTGGTGTTGTAGTAGATGTTCAGCGGACCGGAGAAGCCACCGGCCTCCTGCAACAACTGCTTGGCCTTGGCCACGTCGAAGGTGCAGTACTTGCAGGCATCGGCGCGGTAGCCGTCCATGTCCGGCGACACCAAGCCGTTCGACGGGGTGGCCAGGCCGACCAGGTTGGCGAAGGCCGTCCGGTCGATCGCCTCCGAGAACGCATGCCGAAGCTTCGTGCTCTTGAACCTGGGATCCCAGCTCGGGAAGACGAAGTAGTTGGCACCCGAGCTGGTGCTGGTCATCCAGCCGTCCGGAGCGTCGGTCTTGAAGCTCTTCTTCTTGGTCGAGGGCACGCTGACGAAGTCGACTGTGCCGGCCAGGAACTCGTTGTACGCCGTGTCACCGTTCGGGAAGAAGCGGAAGGTGACCGCGTCCGCCTCCGGCGCGTTCGGCCCCTTGTAGCCGTCCCACTTGACCAGCTTGATGTCGTCGCCGGCCTTCCAGTCACCCGCCAGCTTGTACGGGCCGTTGCCGATCGGCTTGCGCTTGTAGGCGTCCGGGTTCTTCCGGACCTCCTCCGGCAGCGGCGCGATGCCCGTGTACTGCAGAGTCAGGCCGAACTGCGAGAACGGCACCTTGAGCTTCACCGAGAAGGTCAGGTCGTCGATCAACTTCAGGCCCGACAGCGTCTTCACCGCGGTCGGCTTCGGGGTGGCGCCGTCCGGCGTCTGCGGGTTGAGAGCGTCGTAGCCCTCGACCTTCGAGAAGAAGCCGTTGTTCTTCCAGGCGTTGGAGCCCTCGGCCGTCAGGTTCCAGCTGTCGACATAGTCCTTGGCGGTCAGCGGCTGGCCGTTCTGGAAGGTGTTGCCCGGCTTCAGCTTGATCGTCCAGGTCTGGCTGGTCTTGTCCGGCGTCACCGACTCGGCGAGCACGTTCACGGTCTTACCGGTGTTCGGGTCGGTCGTCACCAGCGGCGCGAACATCGCCTGCGCGACCTGGATGCCGGGACTGCTGTTGTCGTTCAGCGGGTTGATGTAATCGAGCGGATCCGCCGATATCGCGATGACCTCGCTCTTGGCGCCGCCACTCGCGCCGCCACCGTTGCCTGAATTACCACCGCAGGCACTGAGCACCAGGGCAAGTCCGAGGGTCACCCCCAGGACACCAGTAACACGTCGCACGTCGAACCAACTTCCAGAATCGGCGGAGGCCACACAGGGCGGATCAGCCGTAAACGTTGCCGGTCGAAACTGCGCATGTCAACGTTGTCAGTCGCAAACTGCCCGCACTTAATAAAGGCGTTACCTCGCAGAGACCTCAGAGCACGTCGGGCACCGGGGGCATCCTGGTGTGAATCTCAGGCGACCTGGGCATAAGTTGTCTGATGTCCCTTCGACAACCCCGCCTTCACGCGTTTTGCTCATTAGTGCGCGTTTCGGCCCAGTTTCAGAGCGAGAAGGCCGATGCTTCGCCGAACGGACCCACCACTGTCAGCGCTTGGTCTCCGGCGTACAGGTCGGCGGCGAGCTGCCCGACCTCGTCGACCGTGAC
This sequence comes from Kribbellaceae bacterium, assembly GCA_033851195.1. Taxonomy (GTDB): domain Bacteria; phylum Actinomycetota; class Actinomycetes; order Propionibacteriales; family Kribbellaceae; genus Kribbella. The sequence goes on from JAWWOY010000394.1 coordinate 1,534, forward strand.
CGCCTCGATCCGGCGCAGGATCTCGTCGACCGTGGGCAGTTCGCCGTAGACCAGTTCGGCCTTCGCGATCCGGGTCATCTTGGCGCCGGTGTCCTCCAGCCCCATCACCACCGCGCCGCGCATCTGGCCCTTGCCGCGGAGCAGTTCGTCCGCGGTCACGCCGCCCTTGGCGATCGCGCCCAGCTCGGCACGGATCACGTCCAGCACCTCCGGCGCCTTCTTCGGCAGGCAGCCCGCGTAGACGCCGACCATGCCCGCGTCGGCATAGGCCGCGCCGAACGTGAAGACCGAGTACGCCAGCCCGCGCTTCTCCCGGACCTCCTGGAACAGCCGCGACGACATCCCGCCGCCGACGATTCCGTGCAGTACGCCGGCCACGTACCGCCGCTCATCGCTGCGCACCAGTCCCGGCATACCGAGCACCAGGTGCGCCTGCTCGACGTCGCGGTGATGCACCTGCACTCCCCCGTATGTCGGAACGCCTCCGCCGCCGGCCCGCACCGGCGCAGGCTGGGCCTCGGACATCACCCAGTGCTGCTCGAACGCCTTCTCGACCAGCCGTACGACGCTCGCGTGGTCGACGTTGCCCGCCACCGACACGACAATGTTGGACGGCTTGTAGCGGCGCCGGTACCAGCCGGCCACCTGCGTACGGGACAGCCCGGCCACCGACTCCGGCGTACCGGTGATGGATCGTCCGAGCGGCGAGAGACCCCAGAGTTGTTCGGCGAACAGGTCATGGATGTGGTCGGAGGTCTCGTCGGCGTGCATCGCGATCTCTTCGTCGATGACGTCGCGCTCACTCTCGACATCCGCGCTGGACAGCGTGGCGGAGGTGATCATGTCGCAGATGACGTCGACCGCCAGCGGCAGGTCGGAGTCGAGCACCCGGGCGTAGTAGCAGGTGTACTCCTTGCCGGTGAACGCGTTCATCTCGCCGCCGACGGCGTCCAGCGAGGCGGAGATCTCCAGCGCGTCGCGGCGTTTGGTGCCCTTGAAGAGCAGGTGCTCCAGGAAGTGGGTGGCGCCGGCCAGCGAGTCGGGCTCGTCCCGCGAGCCCACCCCGATCCAGACGCCGAAGGTGACCGAGCGGAAGCCCGGTGCGGACTGGGAAAGCACGCGGAGCCCGGAGGGCAGGACGGTCCGCATGACGGGACCGCCCTCCTCCGGGCTCAGCAGCGTGCTGGTGATGGCACGAGTCACTCGGCGGGCGCGACCTCGGTCTCTTCCTTGTCGGCCTTCTCGTCCTCTTCCAGCACCGGGATCAGCGACAGCTTGCCGCGGTCATCGATCTCGGCGATCTCGACCTGGAGCTTCTGGCCGACGGCCAGGATGTCCTCGACGGCCTCCACCCGCTTGCCACCGGCCAGGCCGCGCAGCTTCGAGATGTGCAGCAGGCCGTCCTTGCCCGGCAGCAGGCTGATGAACGCACCGAAGTTGGTCGTCTTCACGACCGTGCCCAGGTAGCGCTCGCCCTTCTCCGGCATGGTCGGGTTGGCGATCGCGTTGATCATCGCGCGCGCCGCCTCGGCCGAGGGGCCGTCCGTCGCACCGATGTACACCGTGCCGTCGTCCTCGATGGAGATGTCGGCGCCGGTCTCGTCGGTGATCTGGTTGATCATCTTGCCCTTCGGGCCGATCACCTCGCCGATCTTGTCCACCGGGACCTTGACCGAGATCACCCGCGGGGCGAACTCGCTCATCTCACCCGGGGCGTCGATGGCCTTGGCCATCACCTCGAGGATGGTGAGCCGGGCCTCCTTCGCCTGGGTCAGCGCAGCGCCGAGCACGCTCGCCGGGATGCCGTCCAGCTTGGTGTCCAACTGCAGGGCGGTGACGAAGTCCTTCGTACCGGCGACCTTGAAGTCCATGTCGCCGAACGCGTCCTCCGCGCCCAGGATGTCGGTCAGCGCGACGTACTCGGTCTTACCATCGATCTCACCGGAGATGAGGCCCATCGCGATACCCGCGACCGGCGCCTTCAGCGGCACACCGGCGGACAGCAGCGACAGCGTCGAGGCGCAGACCGAGCCCATCGAGGTGGAACCGTTGGAGCCGAGCGCCTCGGACACCTGACGCAGCGCGTACGGGAAGTCCTCGCGCGACGGCAGCACCGGTACCAGGGCCCGCTCGGCCAGCGCGCCGTGACCGATCTCGCGGCGCTTCGGCGAACCCACCCGGCCGGTCTCACCGGTCGAGTAGGGCGGGAAGTTGTAGTTGTGCATGTAGCGCTTGCGGGTCTCCGGCGACAGCGTGTCCAACTGCTGCTCCATCCG
>JAWWOY010000447.1:0-5098 GCA_033851195.1 Kribbellaceae bacterium
CTGGGAAGTCGGCGAGTACGTCGCCTTCGTACGGCACTCGCCCGAGCTGCAGACGGCGTACACCGACACCCTCGGCGACCTGACCCTCGGCACCCTGGGCGCCCTCCTAGCCGGCCTCACCGTCTACCAATCCGCCGCGCAATCGCGTCCGCCCGTGTCTGACTAATACCGCTACGACGCGACCCCGGGCACTTCCCGCCTCGACTCGCCGGGGCCACTCCGACATGCCGCATCGACTCGCCGCGCGGCCTCGACCTACCGCCTCAACGCGCGGGTTTGATGCCCGGAGTACGGCGTGTTCGCGCGGCAAGTCGCGCTACCACGGCCAGTCGAGGCGGGAAGTGGCCGGGGGCGCACGGCGGCTGGTTCATGATCCGGATCTCCTACGGCGCGGTGCCGATGACAGCGTTCCAGAAGTCGTTCGCGCGGGCCGGTCACGGTCATGCCGGGATGCTCGTCACGCTCGGCCCGGTCGGCCTGTTGCTCGCGGATGCCACTGACCTGACCGGCTTCGTCGGCTGGCTTGCCCGCTCGGCATTTAGGCGGCCTTGCCGGCTGAGACGCCCGCAGCCTCCAGCACCGCGGCCGCGGTGGTCACCCCGACGCCCTTGAGAGATTGCGCCCGTACGACGGCCCGGGCGCTTGCCCCGTCGAACACGATCGTCAACTGCTGCGCCAGCAGCTCCGGATCGCGGACACCAGCCGCCGCCGCCTCGGACTCGAAGAAATCCGTCAGCTCCTGCTTGAGCTGGCGCGCCACCACACTCCCCGGGTGCTCCGCGTTCTTCAGCTCGATCGCCGTACTCACGAACGGACAGCCGAAGTAATTGCCATCAGCAAGCACCTCGTCCTGACGCTCGAACACATGCAACATCCGCTCGCGGGGCGTCCGGCCGTCATCCTCGGCCGGCAGCATCAAGGCCTGGTACGACGGGCCGCGGCGAGCCAGGCTCTCCGCGATCACCTCGTCCTTCGACCGGAACAGCTGGTACATCGACTTCTTCGAGACCCCGGCGGCCTTGCAGAGCGCCTCCACCCCGACGTTCACGCCGTCGCGGTAGAAGAGCTCGCCCGCTGCGTCGAGCAGCCGCTCACGGGGCGTGGCGTGGGTCGTCATGGCCAGAGCGTACAGGCTCGGCTTGCCGTTGGAAACCGATCGGTTTATCGTGAGGAAACCGATCAGTTCCCACGTCTCTTCAGGAGTACACATGACTTCCATCCAGGGCGCCGTCGTCCTCGTCACCGGCGGCAACCGCGGCATCGGCAAGGCGCTGGTGGACGACCTGCTCGCCCGCGGCGCGAAGAAGGTCTACGCCACCGCCCGGGCGCCAAAACCGAGCACCGACGACCGCGTCGTACCGCTGGCTCTCGAGGTCACCGACCGCGCCTCGATCGAGGCGCTCGCGGCAGCAGCGCCGGACGTCACGGTGCTGATCAACAACGCCGGCGTGAACGCCCCGGACACCTATCTCGACGCGCCACTGGACGACATCCGGGAAGTTTTCGAAGCGAACTTCTTCGGACCGCTGAACGTGACCCGCGCCTTCGTGCCGATCATCGAGCGCAACGGCGGCGGGCACATCCTAAATATGCACTCGGCGCTGTCCTGGGTCGCCGGACACGGCTCGTACGCCGCCACCAAGGCCGCCTTGTGGGCCCAGACCAACGGGATCCGGCTGGAGCTCCTGAAGCGTGGCATCGGCGTGACCGGCCTGCACGTGGGCTACGTCGACACCGACCTGACCGCGGGCATCGGCGGCCCGAAGTCAACGCCGGAGGACGTGGCCAAGCAGGCGCTCGACGGCATCGAGTCGGGCGCTTTCGAGGTCCTTGCCGACGACGTCTCCCGCCGGGTCAAGGCGGGCCTCTCCGCCGACCTGACGGTGCTCTACCCGCAGCTCACCGCCTGACGGCCCGAGCCCGCGGGCAAGGTCAGCAGTGGCCGCCTTGCTAAGGGACTGACGCAGGACACCAAGTCGGTCAGCGGAGGTAGAGGTCGCGGTCCCGGCGGTATTCCATTGCGGCGGCGATGCGGTCGGCGAGATCTGGATCGACCTCGCGTTCCACGATCCGGAGCGCCAGGTCGATGCCGGAGGTGATGCCGCCGGCGGTGACGAGGTTGCCGTCATCCACCACCCGGTTCTTCTTCAGGTCGGCCCCGAACGCTTCGAGCTCCGCCCAGGCGCCTCGATTGGTGGTCGCCGGGCGTCCCTTCACCAGGCCTGCCTCGGCCAGCAGCATCGAGCCGGTGCAGACCGCGCCGATCCAGCTCAGCTGTGGGGCCAGCTCGGCGATCCTCGCCGGCATCGCGCCGCGGCGCGCCTCGGCCCACGAGCCGCGCTCGGCCCGGTTCATCCAGCCACCACCCGGAACGAAGAGCGCGTCCGGCGTACCCAGGCCCTCGGGAGCGCGAAATTGCAGGCCGTGCATGCCCTGCACCTCGACGGGTCCGTCGAGTCCGACCAGCGCCAGTTCCAGGTCCGACTGCCCGGCCGCCTGGCTCCAGACCTCGAACGGGCCCATCGCATCCATCTCGTCTACACCGTCGAACACCAGAATCTCTATCCGCATGATCCAACCCTGTCCGCCGGTCGAACACGCCGCCAGTGGCTGGAGGGACGCGAGTCGTCAATAATTGGCCGGACAGCAGAGGTGAATTGGTGCCGCAGGGCGCAGGGATGGGACCATCCGGCGCAGAACGCTCGCACCAGCGCTATCCCCGGTTCGCGCCCCATGGTTGAGGCATCCCACGTCCAGGAGGTCGCCTGTGCCTCGTTCTGCGCCCGCCCGCGTAGTCACCGCGCCCCCAGCACTGTCCCGACATCGCCGTACCGGCTCGCTCGTCGCGATCCTCACGACGATCACCGGCACCGCGGCAGCATTCGGTGCCGTCATCGGTCCTGCCTCTGCCAGCTCCACCAGCCCCGCCGCTGATCCAGCGAGCGCCGCGGCTCCGACCAGCGTCACGGCCAGTGGCTGCGACTCGTCCGCCGCAGGTTTCACCCCGGTCCTGCAACTCGACCTGCCCACAATCGCGAACTGGCTCAACAAGACGCCGCCCTACAGCTTGGATCGGACCGCCGAGGTCGGCTCGAAGTTCGATCGCGTCGGCTACTGCCTGGAGCTGGACGGTGCCGACGGACCACAGTGGGTGTGGACCGCGATGGAGCCGTTCACCAACGACGCAAGGCGTCTCGGCCTGCCGACCCACCCAGGCGAATTGGTTCGGCAGCGGATCGGCGACCTGGAGGTGAGCTCGAACGTGCCGGGCGTGACAAACGGGACCGACCAAACCGGCTACCTGGAGATGTGGCCGAACCAGTACGCGCAGACCGTCAGCAGCCAGGTCGCGAACGCCTCACCGCTCACGTACGACGCCGACGACAACCCGAACTCGGGACTCGGCTACGGCTCGTTCCAGATCCACCAGATCGGCGCCACCCGACCGTCGAACGTCGCCGCCAAGCAGGTGCTGTCGATCAACACGTTCACCGAGTCGGACAACAGCGTGCTGTCTCTCGGCATCGGCACGAACACCGGCGGGCAACCTGACTGGACCTTCGCGAACAACGCCAACCGCTATACGCAGCGCAAGCTGACTGCCTACGTCCGTCCTTCCCTGGCGGCTGTGACGGAATCCCCGCAGGATCGTCAGCTGATTCCCCGGGACAGCCTCGGCGGCTCTACCGTGCCGGTGGCCGGCCTGGTCACGGACGCCCGGGTGAAGCAGGTCAAGCTGCGCGTCATCGGCAACGGGAAGACGCAGACCTTTACCGCCACTGCGGCGCTGCCGTTCCGGTTCACACCGCGGATCACGGCCGGGCTGCACGAGTACACGTTCGAGCTCAGTGCCTCCGGGCCCGGGATCGACCGCGTCGTGGCGCGGCGCGAAGGCGTCGTCTCCGGCGACGTGTACGTCGTACAAGGTCAGTCGAATGCGGAGGCCGCCAAGTTCAACGGCTCCTCGAACGGCGAGGAATCCCCTTATCTCAGGAGCTTCGGCAGCTCGACCTCGGACCCGTCCATCTCCGGCGCCGAGCGGGTCTGGAACTACGCCGTCGGTGATGTGACCACGCAATCCGGTTCGATCGGCCAGTGGGCGATCCGGATGGGCCGGCGGATCGTCGACACCTACAAGGTCCCGGTAGCCCTGATCAACGGTTCTCACGGCGGTAAGCCGATCAGCTTCTTCCAGCGCAACGACGCCAACCCGGACGACCTGACTACCAACTATGGCCGACTCCGGCAGCGACTGGTCGCGGCCGGTGTAGTGAGCCAGGTCCGCGGCGTCCTCTGGTACCAGGGCGAGTCCGACAGCGACAACGCCGCAGTCCACATGGCCGGTTTCACCTCACTCTTGCAGGACTGGCGAACCGATTTCGGTACGGCGATCCCCGGCGGCAGCAGGTACTTCGTCTACCAGGTACGCACGTCCCCCTGTGGCAACACCACGGCCGTCAACCTCCGTGAGGCGCAGCGCGAGCTCGGCGACACCCAGGGCGTCACCGTGCTGTCCACGAACGGCCTAGACGGACACGACGGTTGCCACTACGCATATCTGGGTGGCTACCGCGATATGGGCAACCACACCTTCGCCGTAGTCGCCAGAGACCTGTACGGCGGACCCGCAGCAGGGGTGGTGCCGCCCAACCCAGCAAGCGTCACCGCAGGCGGCTCCAGCCTCATCGTCAAGCTGCGGTCGGCTGATCCGCTCACAGTGAATGCCGGAGCCGGTGCTGACTTCCGGCTGGTGGGTTCTGCCGTCACGGTCTCCTCGGTGGTCTACCAAGCCGGCGGCACTCTTCTGCTCACCTTGTCCGGTACGCCGACGGGTGCAACCAACCTCATCTACCAGGGCCACCTCGGAGCCGGACCTTGGATCACCAATGCGACCGGCACGGGCCTGCTGGCGTTCAGCCTGCCCATCACCTGAGCAGGATCTGTCGGCGCCCGCCGCCCCCGGGCGCCGATCGGCCGTAGGCAATGCCGGAGAGAAGCGGACCCGGCGCGCTGGGTAAACGAGGCTGTCAGTGCGCTGCAGTCGACGTACGGTAGATGGCATGTCAGCGACAGGGGGAAGGCCTCCTTCTGCGGAGGT
>JAWWOY010000455.1:0-5934 GCA_033851195.1 Kribbellaceae bacterium
TGACAGTGTTGGAAATCCAGACGGTGGACCGCTGACCCATGGCCGACCAAGTACCGCACCCGTTGCACGTCCACGTGAGCGCACTACTCACCCGGGTCTACGCGTCGCAGGCGCGGCTGACCGGCAAACAGGTCCGGCCCGCGATCGCCATCTCGAACGGGACGGCCTGGGTGAGCCCCACGGCAACCCGGTGGGCCGGCCAGTTCAGCCCGCGGGCCGCGGGATACGTCGCCGCGGTCCGCAACCTCGACGACGACCTCGCCGACCTGCTGCGGCGCACCCCAGCGACCTGCACGGTCGAAGAAGCCGCCCGATGGCGCGCCAAACTAGGCGGTGGGCATGGCGCTTAAACCCGAGGGCGGAACCAGCAGTGCGCCTGCGGACGGGCTTTGCATGATCGACCCGGTCGTGCTGCGCGGCGTGATCAACGACCTGGCCACGATGGAGGCCGCGATCGCCGCCGAGACCAGGGGGCTGAAGGCAGAGTTCGACAGGATCGGTATCCCCGCGACCACGGTCAACGAGCTGACCAAGGTCGCTGCCTGGTTACACGGCGAACTGCCGATGCTGCGCCGCCGCCACGCCGCCGCAGTACTGCTGGCCGCGCAGCGGATGGAGCTCCCACCCGGCATCAACATGCTCCCCATGCCAGAAGACCCCACGCTCGCGGCCCAGCAGGCCGGCGAACTCGCGGCGAAACGGGTTCGTGACGGTCTCGCCGGCAAACCACCAAGCCTGGACAGGGCCGTGAACGCGGCCACCGCGGTCCGGCAGATCACCACACGCAAAGGCCGACTGAGCGCAGAAGACCTCGCGTTCCTGCAGGCTCTCTACGGCGGGCTCGGCCGCGCGGTCTACCGGGTCCCGGCCCAACTCGGCGAAGACCAGGCCGCCAAGTCCGCGCTGGTCGACGGCCTGCTGCTGTTGTCCAACGAAAAAGTCGGCGGCGGCTTCGACAAAGTTCCCGCCGAGATCCGGCAAGATCTGCGAGACACCGGCTTGGGGTACTGGACCAAGAGGGGTGGCAACGCTGCGGATCCGTTGAGCGGGCAGGGGTTCCCCGAGTTGGCGAGGTTCCTGCTGAGCCGAGACCCAGCCAGCACGATTGCTCCGGGCGATGAATTCGCCGTGGGGTTGGCACGGTCGGCTGCGGAGAGTCTGCGGCTCCAGCACTGGCTGAAGCAGGAGTACAGCATCGTCTCACCGGTGTTCGCCAGCTCCGAAATCCAGCAACTGCTCGGCCTGGTCGCGATCAGCCACAAGGCAGCGGCAGAATTGATGGCGGACCCGTACGCCGTCCGCGCGCTACTGAGCTATAACTGGGAAGACAAAGGCGCAGCTGTCGCCGGGCTCACCGGCTGGGCGGCCAAGGCCGCGCTGGACCCGTCATCGCCTGACTATGTGATGGCGAAACGGGCCACCGCGGACCTGATCAACGCCGTCACCGTGAACGGATCCGCTTCCGACGAGAACGCGCCGGACTACCAGATGTTCAAGCAATCGCTGCAGTGGGTGCAGAACAGCCCCGAGATCGCCCTGGCGTTCAGCAAACTGATCGCAGCCAACCTCGCCGACTTCGGCGACACTCAACCGTCCCAAGTCACCGGACCTGGCGATGAGAACCACCTGCGGATCTCCACCGACCAGCGGCATCGCTTCGCGATGCTCGCCTCCACCGACCAGCAAGCCAGGCTCATCCTCAAAGTCGCCGCCGCCGCCTACAAAGCCCAGATCCTGGCCGACCCGACCTACCAAGAGGCCAAGTCACTCGGCTTCATCGACGCCATGATCACCGCCGCCAGCCACAACGCCGTCTACTACGAACACATGAACGAGGCCGACGCCAAGAACAAGGCAAAGGCCGCAGCCCAGGCCGACGACGCGATGGTGAACTCCGTGCTCACCTACATTATCGGCCAACTGATCGCCGCCGGCCCCGGCACGGGTCTCGCGGTGAACGCCGGCAAATGGGTACTGACCAGGATCGTGAACGAAGGCGTCCGGCCAACTCCCGGCGTGGTGGACCCGGTTCTCCCCGCCACGGTCAACACCGACGCCGACGCCACCGGACGCGACGTGGCCCAGAACCAAGCCGCCCACGACCTCGCTAACGCCTGCATCCGCGCCGACCCCACCGGCACAAGCACTGCCGAACTGCCCGAGCGGCTCAACGAGCGTGGCGCCGATGGTCAATTGCATCTCAAAGATCTCAGCAAGATGACCAGTACGGAGATAGACGAGTTGCAAGGCTGGGCGATAAAGACCTACGGCACCGAGTATCTGGAGACCTACGCCAACAACTTCCACAACTACTACAGCTCCGGCGAGAAGATCGAGGACGGAACGGACGGTTTGACTAACTACGTGGATGCCCCAACCGGATGAGGACCAACCGAGACAGACTGATCGCGGCGACGACGGTGGCGGCTATTGCGTTCGCCGTGACCGGGTGCGACTCGTCGGGAAACTCACCGACACCAACTCAGTCGGAGCAGACAACCAACGCCCCCTCGCCCGCTCCGACCGGGCTGGTCCCCTCCAACGTCGACGTGCATCTCCGACCGGTCAAAGGGCCACTATCCGCTCGGCAAGAACAGTTGATGGCAGTCTTCACCGAATTCATCACCGCGCGGACCCGGTTTTCGTCACATCCGTGGATCATTGACACGGTCTATCCCCGCATCGTGCTGCCAGGACCGCCGTATAGCCCACTGGCGACCGACACCATCGGTGAGATCGGACCGGTCATCGTCCAAGTCCTGTCTGTGAACGCTGCCGCCAAACAGGCAAAAGTGACCTACTGTGTCGACGACCGGGCCGTGCGCTACCTGGGCCGGGACGGAGCAGTCGATATTCCGGGTCCTGCCGGCGATCACCGGAAGGGCGACGTCACTCTCGAAGGCACGGAATTCACCCTCACCACCGCCGCTTCCGCTGACGGCAGCACCTCACCAACACCGCGCTGGCTCGTCTCCAGCGGGGAGCTCGCCGCCGGCGCCAAGGAGTGCCAGGCACTGACCAACTCGCCGCCGCCACCCGCGCCCACGCAGCGCCTTGTGACCACAACCCCCTGAGGAAACAGACGCCGCCCAGATGGGCATGCGCACGGAGAGTCCCAATGGGAGCCACGCCCTGCCGTCGCGCTGTCATACGGCCGGTTATCGCTCAAATGTCCGAGCCGAGGCGAGGGCTGCTGACATCGTCCGAGATGTCTTCATGCCTGCCGGCTGCTGCCGCCAGGTTGCCGACAAACGCAGCCAACTCCAGCATGCCGACCCGATCGGGCCGACACACCCGTCAGAGAGGGACTCACACAGTTCCTCGTCACGGTGACGACGCCGACCAAACACAGATCGCGCCAGCAACATCAGTATCGCCAATGACGAAGACCTAGCAAATGATCGTCATCCAAAACGACGCTCAACACATGGTGCTCCGGGTGTGGCAACAGCCGACGGTTGAGCCGATCAGCTCACCTTGTATATCCACTCCAGGTCCGGAGCCTGAAGGTGTCCCTGTCCGCCGTTGAACGTCGCGTGCCATGTCCCCCCCGCGTAGCCAAGACCTTCAGCATCGGGCACAGCGACGCTATAGACGTCGGCCGCTGGCACACTCGCGGTATAGGTAGTTACACACACCTGAGTGATGACGCCGCCATCGCCGGGACGGTTTTGCTGCGAGACATGTACGGACTTCACCGTGCGAAGGACGGTACCTGCGCCGTTACTGATGTGAACCTCGTGAAAGCCGCAGACTGGGTCACCGACGGTACCTGTGGTGAGGATCTGGGTGGTGACTACCCGGCCAGTGATCTCGACACCGTTGGGCGACGCAGGTGCGGAACCGTTGGGCGAAGCGGGGGCGGAACCGTTGGGCGAAGCAGGGGCGGAACCGTTGGGCGAAGCAGGGGCGGAACCGCTTCTGATTGCAATTGTCGCGACGGTACCTATGGCAACGCCAACGATCATCAACACGGCACCCACCGCCACGACCATTCCGACCGGGATACGGGGCCGCACCACGGTGGTGAATTGAGTTGGTGGGTTTGTGGTGACCGGAGGTTGCCTCTCTGACATGGTGAATGCCCCTCCGTCGGCGTCGAAGTGTGTCTCGGACATGCCAACGGGTAACTTGAGGCCTCGGCACCAATCACGACCTCCGACCTGGCTTTGATTCGACGATTCGGGTGGCTTCCTTAGCGCGGCCGCGCGCGGAGGCGGAAGGACTCCACCAAGTTCACGCCGCTCGACTCTGGTGGCCACATCGGCCTCCTCGAGCTACTGGGTGACATCTACGCGCTCGAGGACGGAGCTCTGACGATGCCCGCCTTGTCGCAGACCTTCCACGTCGAGGAGTCGCGCCTGAACCCGCTGCAGTACGAGACATCGCCGTCGAGATCATCCCGGCCGTGAAGGATGGCGAGACCCGCGAGGAGCTCGCCGGCGGGTGAAGTCCGTCTTCACCCACGTGAACAAGACCGCCGTACGGCTCACGCCGGGCCAAATCGCCCAGCTCGACGAGGACAACGGCTTCGCCCTCGTCGCCAAGCGTGCAGCCGTCCACCACGACCTGCTGAACAGTAGCGGCACGCGGGAGGCCAACCCGCGAGTCAACTGGTCGACCTCGACGATCAGCAACACGTCGCCCGTCCTGACCACGCTGCAGTCGCTGACTGAGATGAGCCAGTGCTACCTCGAGCATCAGTACCCGGACCGGCAGAGCCCGATCAAAGGCCTGATCCCGGTGCGGCCGGACGACGACGACCTGGACGAGGGGTTCCAGCAGTTCGCGTCGCTCCTCGACCGGCTGGCGTCGCTCGAGAGCTTCCAGGAACTCGACCGCGGCAAGTCGACGCGCGAATTCCGGCTGCCGCGCAAGGAGGGCGGCAAGGCGCACCTGCTGTTCCGCCCCGTCGGCCAGATCGCGCTGGCCGGGGCCATGGGCAACCTGGTGTTCGACCAGCACAAGGACGCCGACGCGACGTTCCGGATGCTGCACGACTACGAGCGCAAAGACGGCTTCGCCATCGACGACCCCCTCCAAGCCGTGGTGGGGAGTCGTCTACGACCCCATCGGCCAGAAGATCGCCCGGGGTGGCGAGGCCGGCGCGGCGAACATCCTGCTCTGGCTCCTCGGCGGGATCACAATTCGAAAGGTCGAGGCCGGACTCGCCTGACTGGTCCGCGGCTGGCCAGTGACCTGGTGCCTGCATGTGAGATGCCCGTCACCAGGTTTGGGACGTCGCGGAGATCGGGCTGACGGTCGAGTACAGCATCAAGACCCACGACATGCATCCTTGCATTTGCGCCCGGCCCGGCGTGCGGCGTGCCTCCGCTCACGGTCTGAGCTCTGTCACGCTGGCTATCTCGTCGCCGCCAACTACCTGACCGGCCACCGCCACAACGGCACGTTTGCCACGCAAGGCAGTGACCTGGCCGACTGCCACTAGCAAGGCCACAGCTCTGTGGGCGGTACTGGCCGCGACGCCATACCTCTCCGCTAGGGCTTTCTCCGTGGGGAGCGGGTCTCCCGGCCTGAGGATCCCGCTGTCAATTGCACCGCGAAGGTCCGCGGCAATTCGTTGATACGGCTGGTCCGTCTGCGCTAGCCCGGTTTGCGGCGGCGTCGCGTCTGTGTCTTGCGGATTGGTTCGAATGACGACAGGTCGTGCCGGCATCCGGCCGCTCACTGTTGCTGCCGCCCGCTGGTCTGCTTCAGACGACCAAGCCATGTAGACCCGCAGCGTTGTCGCACCGCCGCCGCCATGCCCAAGACGTCCAGCGACCGTCCGGACATCGACACCTGCACTGATCAGTTCGGTAGCGCTGTAGTGCCGAAGATTCTTCAGCGTAGTTTCGATCCCGAGCCGCTCGGCCATGCGTTGATAGCGATGGCTGGCGGTGTCGGGCAGGAGCGGCTTACTCCCGTCAGGCA
>JAWWOY010000484.1:0-4796 GCA_033851195.1 Kribbellaceae bacterium
GCCTCGACCAGCGCGATGATGCAGCCGCCGAACCCGCCACCGGTCATGCGCGCACCCAGCGCTCCCGCGGCCAGCGCAGCATCCACCGCGACATCAAGCTCCGGCACAGTGATCTCGAAGTCGTCCCGCAGCGACACATGCGATGCCGTGAACAGCGGTCCGACCTCGCGCAACTTCCCGGCGTGCATCAGGGCGACCGCTTCCTCGACCCGGTGGATCTCGGTCACCACGTGGCGTACCCGGCGGCGTACGACGTCATCCGACAGGCGTGCCAGCGCGCCGTCCAGGTCAGCTACCGAGACAGAACGCAACGCCGGTACGCCGAGTTCGGCCGCGGCCTGCTCGCAGCTCTTCCGGCGGGCCGCGTACTCACCGTCCACATGACGGTGCGGCGCCTTCACATCGACCACCAGCAAGGACAAACCGTCTGCCGCAGGGTCGAACGGGATCTGGTCGGTCGACATCGCGCGGATGTCGAAGTACAACGCGTGCCCGGAGGTGCAGCACATCGAGGCCATCTGGTCCATCAACCCGACGGGCGCCCCGACGTACTGGTTCTCGGCGCGCTGCGCGAGCCGGGCGACCTCGTCCGGCGCGACCTCGATCCCGCGCAAACCCAACAGTGCAACGGCAGTCGCACAGAGCAGAGCTGCCGACGAGGACAACCCCGCGCCCGTCGGCAGGTCCGACTCCACCAGCAGGTCGGCTCCGCCGATGTCGTAGCCGGCCTCGCGCAGGATCCAGGCGGCACCCGCCGGATACGCGGCCCAGTCCTTGACCGAACCAGGAGCAAGCGATTCCAGCGAGAACTCGGTGACACCGTCATGCTGGGTCGAAGCCACTGCCAGTACGCCGTCTGTGCGGGCGCCGGCGGTCACCAGGATTCGCTGGGGCAAGGCGATCGGCAGCACCAGGCCGTCGTTGTAGTCGGTGTGTTCGCCGATCAGGTTGACCCGGCCCGGCGCGCGCCAGGCACCGTCCGGCTCCGAGCCGAACACCTCGGCAAATGTCCTCACGAGCCAACCTTTCGTAGCGTCTCGGCCACATCCTCGGGCCGGGTGTCGGAGATGAAGGCGCCCATCGCGGACTCCGAACCGGCAAGGTACTTGATCTTGTCCGCGGCTCTGCGGATGGACAGCACCTCGAGGTGCAGGTAGCCCAGCTCGCGGTCAATCCGGACCGGTGCGGGATGCCAGCCGGCGATGTAGGGCAGCGGCGTGCCGTACAACCCGTCAAGTCGTCCCAGCACGTCCAGGTAGAGCTCGGCGAAGTCGTCTCGCTCCTCGACGGACAGTGCCGCGATGTCGGCGACCTGGCGGTGCGGGTAGAGGTGCACCTCCACCGGCCAGCGAGCGGCCTCGGGCACGAAGGCGGTCCAGGTGCCGTTCGCGGCGATCACCCGGGCACCGGACTCGCGCTCGGCGGCCAGGAGATCGGCGAAAAGGTTGCTGCCAGCAACGGCCTGGTGCTCGCGAGCGCGGGCGAGCAGCGTCCTCAGCCGCGGCGGCAGGAAGGGAAAGCCGTAGATCTGGCCGTGCGGGTGGCTCAGCGTCACGCCGATCTCGCGGCCCCGGTTCTCGAACGGGAAGACGTACTCGATGTCGGGATGCGCACTCAGGTCGGTGGTCCGGTCGGCCCAGGTCTCGACGACCAGCCGCGCCTGGCCCTGGGACAGATCGGTGAACGACTTGTTGTGGTCGCTGGTGAAGCAGACCACCTCGGCCCGGCCCGGTCCGGCGAACGACGGGAACCGGTTCTCGAACACGGCCACGTTGTAGCCGGGGTCGGGGATCTCGGTCGGATTACCCGGCTTGCTCGGGCACAGTGGGCACTGGTCCGCCGGCGGTAGGTAGGTCCGGGTGTTGCGATGGGTGGCGTAGGTGATGACGTCACCGGTCAGCGGGTCGGTCCGGAACTCGACCTGCGGCTTCGGCTGCGGCAGGCCGCGGAGGTCCTCGGCCGGAACCCGGACCGGGGCATCAGCGGGATCGAAGTAGAAGAGGTCCCGGCCGTCGGACAGCGAGGTATCCGTCCGGCGAGCGCCGCGGGGTGTGTTCATCGACAGACTTCCTACTCCGATTACTCCGACCAGGCGAAGACCGGACAGTCCTTGCCATGGCCGATCATAAGTCAACATATTCAAACATGCATGGTGAGACTCCCCACGGCTACGCTGTAGCGATGGACGACGTACAGCGAACCGCGCGTCCTCTCTGTCTGACCAGGAGAGGACGCTAGGAACCCGCCCGCTATGAACGAGACCCTGCTCAACATCGTTCTCATCATCGTCTTCGTTCTGATCGGTGGCGTCTTCGCTGCCGCTGAGATGGCCCTGGTCTCCCTGCGGGAGAGCCAGATCAAGTCGATCTCGCACCGGGGCAAGCGCGGGGAGACGGTCGCCCGGGTGGCTGCCAACCCGAACCGCTTCTTGTCCGCCGTGCAGATCGGCGTCACCCTGATGGGCTTCCTGTCCGCCGCCTTCGGTGGTGCGACCCTGGCCGACGGGCTGTCGCCGCATCTGCAGGCCCTGGGCCTGCCCAAGTCGTTCGCCGACACCGTCGCCTTGATCCTGATCACTATCGCCATCTCGTACGTCTCGATCGTGATCGGTGAGCTGGCTGCGAAGCGGCTCGCGCTGCAGCGGGCCGAGACGTTCGCGCTCGGTCTGGCTCCGCTGGTGGACCGGATCGCCTCCGGCGTCCGGCCGGTGATCTGGCTGCTCTCGAGATCGACCGACCTGGTGGTCCGTGCGGCCGGCGGCGACCCGAACGCCAACCGCGAGGTGATGAGCGACGAGGAGCTCCGGGACCTGGTCTCGGCGCACGAGTCACTCGGCGAGGAGGAGCGCCGGATCGTCGACGACGTCTTCGAGGCCGGCAGTCGCCAGCTTCGGGAGTTGATGCTGCCGCGCACCGAGGTGGACTTCGTCGACGCCGAGATGCCGGCGTACAAAGCGGTGAAGTTCGCCGCGGAACGCCCGCACTCGCGCTACCCGGTGATGAACGGCACCGCCGACGACATCGTCGGCTTCGTGCACGTCCGGGATCTGTTCGATCCGGCCGTGGCGACCCGTTCGGTCCGGGTCGGCGACCTGGCCCGCGACGTGCTGATGCTGCCCGACACCGCGAAGCTGTTGCCGACGCTGACCGAGATGCGCCGCCGCAGCACGCATCTGGCGATCGTGCTCGACGAGTACGGCGGCACCGCCGGCATCGTCACCCTGGAGGACCTGGTCGAGGAACTGATCGGCGACATCAAGGACGAGTACGACGCGGAGGAGGGCGAGACCACCCGGTTGCGCAGCGGCGACGTCGAGGTGGACGGCCTGCTCAACCTGGACGACTTCGCCGAAGAGACCGGGGTCGAACTGCCGGACGGCCCGTACGAGACGGTCGCCGGATTCCTGGCCGCCCAGCTCGGCCGGGTCCCATCGGTCGGCGACGAGGGAACTGTCGACGGCTACAAGCTAACGGTCACCGAGATGGACGGCCGTCGCGTCGCCCGGGTCCGGGTCCACCACGTCAGCCCCGACGCGAACGCAGCCGAAGCCTCCGGCGCCGGTGAGCCCACGGCCCAGAGCTGAATCCGCCTGCCCAACCGGCAGCTCCCGGCGGTGCGCAGCGGAGCCGTCGCCGGCTACGGACTTGCGGAGCTGGAGGGAGCGACCGTGGGGGACGGGGTGGTCGGCTCAGTGGGCGGCGCTGTGGTCGGGGTGCTGGTCGGCGCCGTGGTAGCCCGGGTTGGCGATGGTGAGTTCGGTGGGGTGGTGGGAGGAGTGGTCAGCCCGGTGGTGGGTGAACTGGTCTGCCCGGTGGTGGGTGAAGTGCTGGGCGCGGTGGTGGGTGGCGTGGTCGGTGGCGTGGTCGGCGGCGTGGTCAGATGGGGTGCGCCGATCTCGACGCCGGTGGAGGTCGGCTGAACGGAGCGCGGCGTACTCGGGTAGGCCCCCGGTTTCGCTGCCGGCGTGGTGATGCCGGCGTGCGGGGCGAGGTCGTTGCTGGCGGGGTGCTTGAGGGGATTGGCCTGGAGCAGGATGGCGATGGTCGTCGCCGAGACCGCGATGATCGCCGCAGCCAGTCCGGCGAGCACGATCCGGGACGGCCCCCCGCGCCCGGGCGGCAGCGGCAAAGCAGCAGGGACCGTGGCGGGTTGGCTCTCGGCCACAACACTGGTCGGGGCGGCGTCCACGAAGGTCGGTGCGACGACACCGTCGGCGACCTGACTCGCGGTGGGCCGGTGGTGCGGGTCCTTGGCCAGCATCCAGTAGACGAGATCCTCGAACTCTCCGGCGAGTTGCGGGCGGAGCACGCTCGGCCGGGCGGGGGTCATCTCGACATGTTGGTACATGATCGCCGTCGGGTCGTCCGCCACGAACGGAGGATGGCCGGTGACCAGTTGATACAGCACGCAACCGAGCGCGTAGACGTCCGAGGCGGCCTCGGCCGTCCGCCCCAGCGCGCGCTCCGGCGCGAGGAACTGGGTGGTGCCGACGATCTGCCCCGTCGTGGTCAGCGTTGTTGTGGTGTCGGCGAAACGCACGATGCCGAAGTCGGCGACCTTCACCTGGCCGTCGCTGGTGAGCAGGAGGTTGCCCGGCTTGATGTCGCGGTGCACGAGGCCATGCCGGTGTGCGGCGGCCAGTCCGGCGGCAGCCTGCCTGACGATGTCGACCGCACGGTCGGGCGGCAGCGGTCCGTGCGTGCGCAGCTCCTCGCTGACCGTCCGGCCCTCGACCAGCTCCATCGCGAGGAAGTGGCCGTCGCCGTGCTTGCCGAAGTCCAGGGCCGCTACCACGT
>JAWWOY010000497.1:0-10084 GCA_033851195.1 Kribbellaceae bacterium
GGGATGCTCGGCAACACCAGGTGGAACGCGTCGGACGGATCACCGCCATGAGCGCGCGGGTCGGACAGCGGACCGGCGATCGCGGCGAACTCCACGATCGAGCCCGGCCAGCCGTGCGTGACGATCAGCGGGGACGCGTCCGGCTCCGGAGACCGGATGTGCGCGAAGTGCAGGTTCGCCCCGTCGATCATGGTGGTGAACTGCGGCCATTCGTTCAGCTTCGCTTCCGCGGCGCGCCAGTCGTACTCATACTGCCAGTAGTGAACCAGCTCCTTCAGGTAGTCGACCGGTACGCCGTAGGCCCAGCCCACACCGGGAAGTTGGTCCGGCCACCGAACCCGGTCGAGCCGCTGATTCAGGTCGTCCAGGTCCTCTTGCGGAAAGTCGACTCGAAAGGGTCGCACGCTTTCATCGGGAAGGCTCGTCACGGCTACGAGCGTAGACCTGGAACCGACCCTGCCCCGGCGTACACATACAGGGTGTGGGGACCATGACGGGCATCAGCGACCGAGAACTCTGGCGGCGCGCCAACGAGGGTGAATCCGAGGCCTTCGGCGTGCTGTTCGACCGGCACGCCAAGGCCATCTACAACTTCCTGTTCCGCCGTACGACGAACTGGAGCGAGGCGGAGGACCTCACCTCGGCCGTGTTCCTGCACGCCTGGCGGCGGCGGGCGGAGGTGGTCCTGGATCGCGAGTCGGCCCTGCCCTGGCTGTTACGAACAGCGGACTACACGGTCCGCAACGAGCGGCGGTCTAAGCAGCGGTACCGGCGGGCGCTCCCCAGCTTCCAGTTGCTCGTCACCGACCAGCCGGACCACGCCGACGACGTATCAGCGCGGCTCGACGACCAGCGGGAGGCCAAAGAACTACGGCGTGCGCTCCGGCGTCTCCCCCGGCATCACAGGGAGATCGTCGAGCTGTGCATCTGGGCAGGACTCGACCAGCAGGCGGCAGCGATCGCCCTCGACATTCCCATCGGCACGGTGAAGTCCCGCTTGTCCCGGGCCCGCAGACATCTTCGCGACATCGGCGGCCCACCGAGCCTCACGCCTGAAGACCCGAGGGAGATCGTTCCATGAACAACCTGCTCACCCCACGTCCCGAACGCGACCTGCCGCCCGGACAGCACGAGCGGCGGCGTACCGAGCTGATGGCGATGATCGACAGCGAAGCCGGCGCACCCCGGCGACGGCTCCTGACCCCGCTGCTGGCCGCTGCGGCCGTGATCGCCGTCGTGGCCGGCCTCACCGCCGGTGTCACCGCTTTCCGCCACAAGTCCACCCCGGACACCACCACCAGTGGAGCCAGCGACGGCGGGCTCGACTCCGTCGAGGTTCCCTACGCCAGCCATGACGGAGCGGCCTGGCTGCTGCATGACGGCGCCAGGGCGGTACCACTCGGCAAGCTCAGCGGCGAGAGGCCGATCGTCGGTCGGGTAGCAGCTGGCTGGTTCATAGTCAGTCGGGAGAAGCCGGGGGGAGTCTCCCGTGCCGGTGTCCTGACGCCAGCCGGCAACTTCATCCAGCGCGGGCCCGACGATGCCGGTGAGGCCGTGCTCTCCCCAGACCACACCAAGGTCGCTCTACTCGTCAGGATTGCCGAACGCAGGTTTCAGCTCGTCGTGATCGACGTCTCGTCGGGCAAGCAGCTCTACGCCCAGCCGCTGTCCGCGGACAGCGTGCTGGGCGCGAGGAGCGTTCTGCTGGGCTGGAACAAGTTCGGCATCTGGTACAACTCACACCGGCAACTGAATCCAGGATCGAGGTCGGAGTCGGCCGTCGAGCCGACCGTATGGGAGCCCGGCACTCCGGCCAGAGACGTGACGATCACCGGCTTGGTGGAGGAGTTCTGGGTGTACGGAACCACAGACCGGATGATCGTCCAGACCCGCAAAGGTCAGACGTGGTGCATCCAGGTGCTGACGATGGACTCGACCCACAAGCTAACTACCGAGCGAAAGGTCTGTCGCATCGGCCCGATGGGCCCGGCGTTGTCACCGGACGGCAAGACACTGGTCGTGCGCGATCTGAAGAAAGCCATCTCTGTGGCCGACGGCACGGAGGTCTACATGAGAGGCATGCCCGAAAGCGGCAGCGTCTTCTTCGAGGATGCACGCCACATCCTCAGCCTGGTCGACTTCACCACCTTGTACTTGCCTGGCGTGCCTGTCCCGGGACTTACGGAGACTCGCGGTGCCTCGACGCCGGGATCCGAAACGAGTCGCCCGCCGGAGGTCGAGCAACACCTCGTCCGTTGCGATGTGGTCACCGGCAGCTGCGAGAAGCTCTTCGATAAGCCCGCAGCCAAGGATGGCAAGACGATCACTCTCGGCAACCCCTGACCGTCGCTTGGTCCGGGACCACCGCCTCCGTGCGGTGGTCCCGGACTTACGGCGCGCTTGTCCCGTGACGGCCGGACTAGGCTTCGGGTCCATGCCGAGCCTCGAGGATGTCCGCCAAGCCACGGCCCTGCTCCAAGGGCGGATCCATCGCACCCCGATGATCGAGTCGTCCGCGTTGGACGGCATCTTCGGCAGCCCACTGACGCTGAAGGCGGAGCTGTTCCAGAAGACCGGCAGCTTCAAGGTCCGTGGCCTGCTGCACAAGGTCCTGCTGCTCACGCCGGAGGAACGCAAGCTCGGCGTCGTCACGGTTTCCGCCGGGAACGCTGCCGGAGCACTCGCCTGGGCGGCGCAAGCGGCCGGCGTACCGGCGACCGTCGTGATGGCGACCACCGCGGTGCCCGCGAAGGTCGAAGCTGCTCGCGCGTACGGCGCCGAGGTGGTGCTGGTCGAGGGCGACCTGATCGCGGCGTACGAGTCGACCCGGGACGAGCGCGGGCTCACCGGCGTGCATCCGTTCGACGACCTCGACGTGATCGCCGGGCACGGCAGCCTCGGGGTCGAGCTGGTGGAGGACCGGCCGGACCTCGATACCGTGCTCGTTCCGGTCGGCGGTGGCGGGCTGATCTCCGGCGTGGCTCTGGCGGTCAAGTCGTTGTTGCCCTCGGCACGCATCATCGGGATCGAGCCGGAGACGGCGGACGTGGTCAGCCGCAGCCTTGCCTCCGGAAACCCCGAGAAGCTGCCGACCTCCCGCAGCGTGGCCGACGGCCTGGCCGCGCCGGTGTGCGGCACGCACAATCTCGCCGTCATCCAGCAGTACGTCGACGAGGTGGTGCGCGTCAGCGACGCCGCGATCATCGAGGCCACCCGGCTGGTGATGTCCCGGACCAAACTGGCGCTGGAACCAGCCGCCGCGGCACCCTTCGCCGCGCTGCTCGAGGGCAAGGTAACCCTGCGAGGCCTGACCGCCACCGTGGTCAGCGGCGGCAACCTCGACGTCTCGAAGCTGATGCTCTAGTGCCGCGTCGGACGTTGCTTTGAAGGAACTTCCGACGCGGGGCTCTGACGCGGGGCCCTAGACCTTCGCTGGATCCAAACGGCGCGGTCGCAGGGCGGCGACACCGTCGCCGGGGTCGTCGACCACATCGCCCTGCCTGACCGGGTCCTGCTCCGGGAACAGGATGTCCCGGCTCACCATCACCATCAGCCACAACGTCCCAGCCATCCGGAGAAGTACCGCGAACCAGTAGATCTTGTCCGGCTGATCAGGCTGCCCTGGCGCCAGGAACTGGGCCAGGTGCAGCCACACCATCATCCAGTAGAAGCACTCGCATGCCTGCCAGATCAGCCAGTCCCGGAGCTTCGGCCGCGCCAACGCGACCAGCGGCAACAGCCACAGCACGTATTGCGGCGAGTACACCTTGTTCACCAGCAGGAACGCGGCAACGACCAGGAATGCCATCTGCGCGAACCGTGGCGGCTGCGGCGCCCTCAGACCGAGGATCGTGATCGAGAGGCAGAGCCCGGCGAAGATGACGATGTTCAGCTGGTTGACATCTGCCACCTCG
Source organism: Kribbellaceae bacterium (assembly GCA_033851195.1). Taxonomy (GTDB): domain Bacteria; phylum Actinomycetota; class Actinomycetes; order Propionibacteriales; family Kribbellaceae; genus Kribbella. The sequence goes on from JAWWOY010000497.1 coordinate 3,915, forward strand.
TGGTTGGCCAGTTTCAGCACGTACCAGATCGAGCCGTAGTCGCTCGCCCGCTGGTCGTTGTAGATCCAGAACGACATCCACTCGTTCTTCGCCAGCAGATAGATCGGCGCATTCACGAGTATCCAACTGGCCGCGGCGGCGATTGCCGCCTGGAACCAGGCGCCCAGCTTCCGGCCGCGCAGGCACACGATCAGCAGCGGGCCGAGCAGCAGGAACGGGTAGAACTTGGCCGCTGTTCCGAGGCCCAGCAGGATCCCGAACCACACCGGTCTCCCCCGCGACCAGGCCCACATCGCCCCAGCCGTGAGTACGACGGCGAACAAGTCCCAGTTGATCGTGGAGGTGAACGCCAGCACAGGCGCGGCAGCGACGTACAGGGCGTCGAGTGGCTGACCACGGGGGCCGCCTGGCCGGGACGCGACGCCGCGCGCGGTCGCTACGGTCAAGCCGACCAGCAATAGGGCGCAGATGAACAGCATGGCGACGTTGACGACGAAGAACACCCCGGCCGTGTCGCGCTTCTGCTGGGGAGTGACGTCCTGCTTCGGGTCACCGGTGAACTGCCAGGTGATCTGCGCAGCGACCTCCATGAACGCGCCGGTGAGGACCGGGTACTCCAGCACCGGGTAATTGCCGGTGTCCAGGAACGGGCGGTTGCCCTCGGCGAAGCCGCGCTCCTGGTAGAGGTAGCCGATGTCGGAGTAGCAGAGCGCCTTGAACGGCCGCCAGCTCTGCCGGTCCCAGCCCGCCTCCATGCAGGGCGCCTTCTGCAGCACGCCCAGCGCGAAGGTGATCGTACAGACGGCCAGCGCGATCCGCAGCGGCGTCCACCAGGACCCACCGAGCCGGGCGAACCGACCGGCCGGTCCGCTGAGCCCGACCGTCAAGCCAGCGACCGCAGGATCCACCTCGGACGGCGCAGGTCGATCATGGGCGAGTCGTGAAGTCACGGTGGACATCGTCTCCTATGCGGTCGACCGGCTGGCAAGCGACGCCCGCCAGGGTACCCAGAAGAGGCGTCATCTCGGTTCGGCGGACGGTTCCGGCCAGTGCCCACGCCTGGGCGCCGCCATCGGCGACGTCATGAGCACACACCCAGGTCCGTCACCGACTGAAACCGACGTCATCGACCTCAGTGACATCAGCACCGCCGCGCCACCGAGATGATGGCGACAATCAGGTTGCTCGTGCTGACGAGCCTCGGTACTTCGCCCTGACACGACGCTGCGCGAACTCCCAGATTCGTCGTGCCGAGCCCGATTCTTTTCCAGCCGGCAACAGGTCTGTACATCGACAGCGGATCGACCGGCAACTGAGGCAGTAGCGGTCCATTCCGACAACTCGACCTGACCGCAGAGAAGGAACCCGTCTGTGAAGATCAGCCTGTACATCCCGACCGGAACGACCCACGAATTCGCCGGCCTGAGCGACCCGGTCGCGGCTTTCGACACGATCCGTGCGCTGGCAGTCGCTGCCGACGAGAGCGGCTTCCACTGCATCTATGCTCCCGACCACTTCGTGCCCTTCGGGCCCGGAGCGGACTACGTGTTCGAGGTGTGGACGACACTCGCGGCGCTTGCCCGCGACACCAGCCGTATCCGGCTCGGTCAGTTGGTCACCGGAAACGGCTATCGCAACCCCGCGTTGCAGGCCAAGATGGCCTCCACACTGGACGTCATCTCCAACGGACGCTTCACCTTCGGCATCGGTGCCGGCTGGTACGAGGACGAGTTCCACGCCTTCGGCTACGACTTCCCGGACGGCCCGGAGCGTCTCCGCCAGCTCGACGAAGCTCTGCAGATCATCCTCTCGATGTGGACGCAACCAAGCACGACCTTCGACGGCAAGTACTACCGGATCACGGACGTGGTGAACCAACCGGCCGGCGTGCAGACTCCGCACATTCCGCTGATGATCGCCGGCGGGGGCGAGAAGGTCACGCTCAAGCTCGTTGCCCGGTACGGCGACATGTGCAACGTGCAGGAGCCTCCGGACGACGTGGCCCGCAAGTACGGCGTACTGGCCAAGCATTGCGAGTCCGTCGGCCGTGACTTCTCCTCGATCACCAAGACCTCCACCGGGTATTGCATCATCGGCGACACCGACGAGGAGGCCCTCGCGGCCGTACCGCCCTGGGCACCGATGGTGTTCCCCGGAGACCTCGCCGAGTACGGGCTGATCGGCACCGTCGACACCATCCGGAAACGACTCGCCGGCTACGAATCCGCCGGTGTCGACGAACTGCTCGTCGGCTTCCACGACGCGCTCAACCCAGAGACGCTCCGGCGGTTCGCGGCAGAGTTCATCCAGTAGAGATATCGGACATCAAGACCTCCGCGACGCGTTCTGGGTCAGGCCAGTGCCTGGTGCTCCATGGCCGGGGTCTCGTCCTCCAGGTGCCAGTGCAGGTCGTGCACTCCCGGTTCCAGGGACAGCCGGGTGATGACCGGCTCCAGTGCGGAGGCGACGTCGCCGCTGACGGCGATGGTCGCCCGCACGCTGATGGTGTCCTCGCCCTCGCGGCGGGCGCTCAGCCCGGTCGGGGCCAGTCCGCAGGCTGTGAAGGCCTGTAGGAGCAGGGCGCGGATATGGGTCTCGGTGCGGCGTTCGCAGCGCAGGTGCACGGTGACGCGGACGGTGTGGTCCGGGTCGGTGCCGGCGGCCGGGGCCCGGTCCAGCAGGTGCGCTGCCGGGCGCAGTACGAGGTGTACGGCCAGTACGACGAGTGTGCCGAGAACGGCGAAGGTGAGTTTGCCGGAGGCGGCGAGTACGCCGACGGCGGCGGAGCACCACAAGGTGGCTGCGGTGTTGAGGCCGCTTACCCCGGCGCCGTGGCGCAGGATCACGCCGCCGCCGAGGAAGCCGATGCCGGAGACGACATAGGAGGCGACGCGGGTGGGGCTGCCGGTGTCCCCGATCGCCACGCTGTACAGGACGAACAGGGTGGCGCCGGTGGCGACCAGGGCGTTGGTGCGCAGGCCCGCCATCCGGGCCCGCCACTGCCGCTCGACGCCGATCAGGGCGCCGCAGGCCACGCCGGTGGCGAGCCGGAGCAGGAAGTCAAGGGTGGTCAGGGTGTGCATTCGGCACACCTCCTTCGCGGTTTCAAGAGCGGGTTCGGCTTCCCAGGGCGGCCCTGCGGGTGGTCAGTGGCCCAGGGCCAGTTGCACGATGCGGACGACCACCATGGCCATGGCGATCAGCAGATAGGTCCGCAGCGCGGTCAGCCCGATCTTGCGGCCGGTGGAGATCTGCGGGGCGGGCAGCTCGGACAGCGGCGGCATCCGCCAGTTGTCTTTGCTGGTGCGGTCGACCGGGCGCCTGGTGTGGTACCAGCCCTTGCGGTAGCGGCGCGCCTGCGCGTAGCCGAGCGCGAGCAGCCCGGCGCCACCGCAGAGCGCCATGATGTCCAGGATCGCCGCGGAGGTCAGGCCCGGGAACAGCACCGCGGCGGTCAGGATCACCGACAGGGTGACCAGGACGGCGACCACGAGCGAGGTGAAGGCGTTGGTCCAGCGGCCGTTGACCCAGGGGCCCAGCACCGCATGGTCGTTGCACAACAGCAGCAGGAACACCGACGCGGACGGCAGCAGCACCCCGGCCAGGGTCTGCACACCCTCGGTGAGCAGCCCCAGCGGCGAGCCCGGGATCAAGACGATCACAGCGGCGGCCAGCACGAGCCCTGCGAAGACCGCGTAAAAACCCTTCGCGCCCTTGACCCCGCGGTGCAGGGAATGCTTCAGGCCCAGCACATCGCCCAGCGCGTACGCGGTGGACAGTGACACCGCCGAGGCGCCGATGATCGAGGCGTCCAGTAGCGCGACCGCGAACAGCACCCCGGCCACCTTGCCCGCGTGGGCCTGAAGGCCGTGGGCGATTCCCGCGGTGTCCGTGAAGCCCCCCACGCCCTTGGTGCCGGCGAAGGCCGCGGCGGTGAAGCCCATCATCGCCGCCGCGCCGACGATGACGATGCAGATACCGATCCACAGGTCGGCCTTCTCATAGCCCATGAAGCGCGGGGTGATCCGCTTGTCGATCACGTAGGACTGCTGGAAGAACAGCTGCCACGGCGCGACGGTGGTGCCGACGATCGCGATGATCAGCAGCATCACGGTTGACAGCTGCGCGCCGGGCGGCATTCCCGGAGCGGTGAAGTCGTGGGCCAGCTGGGAGGTGGCCGGATGCGCCATGAAGTAGATCGGTACCAGCAGCAGCGAGCCGGCGCACAAGAAGATCGCGGTTCGTTCGAACCGGCGGAACGACCCCGGTGGACGCGGCGGCGATCACCACGACAGCGGCCACCAGCACGCTCGCCGTCTTCGGCAGTCCCAGATAGGTGACCGCGAGCGAGACGCCGATGAATTCGGTGACGATGGTCAGTGCGTTGAGCAGGAACAGGTCGATCACGCTGAACGCGCCCCAGAACTTGCCGAACCGCTCCAGGATCAGCCGGGCGTGCCCCACCCCCGTCACGACCCCCAGCCGCAGCACCATCTCCTGATTGACGTACAGCACCGGAACCAGCAGGAGCAGGGTCCACAGCAGCCGGGTGCCGTAGTCCTGCCCGGCCTGGGTGTAGGTGCCGAACGCGCCCGCGTCGTTGTCGCCGACCATCACGATCAGGCCGGGCCCGACGATCGCCAGCAGGGTCTTCAGCTTCGCCGGCAGTCCTTTGCGATGGGCGGTGTCGCCTTGCCGGATGGTGCCCAGCGCGCCGTGGATGTCACCGACGTGCGCGTCGTCCAGCACCGCCGCACGCGGCGCCGGAACCGTAGTGGTGAGGTCGGTCATGATGTGCCTCCCAGCCCCCGATACAGGGGAGGTCAGGGGCACGCAGCAGTCATCACCCCTGCAACTGCGCGCGCAGGCATACGCCCGCCGCGGCCCGATGGCCGCGCCGGTGCGCAAGGGCGCGGAGACGGGTCCGCGCAGGGGAGGTGGTTACCGCGTGCCGGAAAAATACGAGGACAAGCGGAGACAGGGCCGACTGTGGCCCGGACTATTGCAACTGCAATCCATGTCTCTCGCCTCCTTCCGGCCGGGGACGCGCAACGGCGCGTCATCACCTACTCGGCAAGGAGCGGACCAGGCCCATACGGCCGGCTCACCCCAACTCGTCAGAGCTTTGGCACTCCACGGCGTGATCCCGCATACGGGAAGCCACTTGGCCTCACCCCTTAGGTCGGGGAGAGGTGTCCTGACCCTGGGCGTCTCTCGACGTCGTGGGGTCAGTGGCCTGTGTCCGTGAAGACGCCTCACCGAACGAGGTGCCTCTTTCAAAACCTTCGCCAGTGTAGCCGCGCGCCGGAACCGCACACCCGATTGCCCAGTCTTGACCGGCGCTGTGCGTAACGAGAAGCCGGGAAGTTTGAGGATCGGCCGTACCGCCTTGTTGGCCGGCCTCGCCTCCCGACCCTCGCGACTCGGGCCCTACACCGCTGAGCTCGGAACACTAGAAGTTTCTGGTCTGTACGGCGACGAGCGCGGTGCTGGTGGTCTGCCACGGCCCGACACCCTGTGATCCGTCGGTGTGGAAGGCGACCACCTGGTAGCGGAAGCCGAGCGGCACATCGGCGGTCGCAGAAAGCACGACCGACAGTAGAGGCGGGGTGGCAGAGTCGAAGAACAGGCTCTTCGCGGTGTCGTCCCCAGCCCCGGGCAAGGTGACCCGAACCTCGACCGCATCCAGCCCCGCATCGGCCAGCGTCGGACCGACCAGCCGGACGTCCAGCGTCCGCATCCGCCGACCGGTCTCGCCGACCAGCAGGGAAGGTTCGGCGGAGTCGATCCAGTCGGTCGTGTCCACCGTACCGCCGGCCAGCGTGGTGACCCGGTACTTCAGGCGTTGCCGGGCAGGGTCGATGATCGGCCAGGTCAACGTCGCCGAACTCCACACCCGGGTAAGCGGATCCGGCGCAAGGGTGGTCGTGAACCGGCGGTGGTAGCCGGCCGCCACATCGTCGTAGCGAACCTCGACGGTCACCTGGGATACGTCCGCGGCGGTCACGTGCGGCTGGACGAACACCGTCCGGGTCGACGTGAAGGGGCTGTCGACTCGCAGCAATGACGTGTCGGTGCGGATCGGTGGAGCTGTGAAGATCGCGTCGTCGAAGGTGAAGGTCGGCGTCGCCGTGTAGAACCGCTCGCCGAGCCGTCGGGCGCGCACCTGC
>JAWWOY010000556.1:0-6452 GCA_033851195.1 Kribbellaceae bacterium
TGGACCGCGAACGAGTCACCGCGATCCTCAGCCGCGCCGGCGTCACCGTGGTCGACGAGAACCCCGATCACATCGCCCCGGCCCTCGCCGACACCTACCTAGCCCTCAAAAAGGCCGGCCGCTTGTAACACCAGCCGGCAGGCAATCCAGATCCCGCCCGCCGAGGGCTCTGCCGCAGCTGCTGCCTGTAACCGTCTGTGTTGCCCGAGTTGGTCACGGTGTGGGCTGCGTCATACTCCGCTGAGTCGGGTACTGGCTGGCTAGCGCCACTTGTCGGTGGCCGCGGACTGAGAAATTGGGGGCGTGGCGATGAGCAGCTTCGAGCCGTGGGAGTTTCGCGCGGGTGCCGACTTTGAGGACCTCAAGCAGTTGATCGGCTACAAGGTTGTGGCGACCGACGGTGAGGTCGGCGTGGTGGACGACATCAGTTCCTCGCCCGGCTACCCAGCGCTCGTTGTCGACACCGGAGCGTGGGTCGTTGGCCAGCACGTCCTCATTCCTGCGGGCACCGTGAAACACGTGGACCACGAAAACACGGAGATCTCGGTGGACTGCACCACCATCGAGATCAAGGCGGCACCACCCTACGAGCCTCATGTCGACGACGCTTCGTATTCTGACCGTCTGGCCACCTACTACTCCGATTTGTACAGCGGCATCGGCTGACCGCTGAAGCCGAGCCCGGAGCTGGGACGCCGGGACACTAGGGTCCGGAATGCATCAGGCCGATGGCTGCACAAGGTTCGTCACGAAGTCGGTGGTCAATCGAAGGATCTCCGGCGCTGCCATCACGGCTGCGATCACGACCATCGCACCAAGGACGAACACCCACAGCCTCCTCAAGCTCTTGGCGAAGCGGATCGATGCTCGGAGAGCTTCGAACTCCTGGTGACGGTCAAGATCCTCGGATTCGTCGGCAACTTGATCCCAGGTTGCGGGAAGCCCCAGCACGGAGACGATCCGAGCAACCTCCTCTGCACCAAGCACGGTCGGGCGCTTCCTCAGCCAGCGCACCAGACCCTGAGCTTGGAGGACGTCCACCCCGCTCGGCGGGCTCTTGATAACCAACCGTTGCGGCTTGAGTACGGCGATGACCGGCCGCACCGACACCGGTCGTCCGATCGCCTTGCTGAGCAGCTTGACGGCCCTGCCGGCCTCGAACTCGGAGTTCCGGATGTGATTGCACCGGACCCCGGCAACCAGCAGGTTCTGGCCGGCCACCCACACCTTCTGACCGGAGTGATTCTTGGTGTTCACGGTGAACACCCCCGCGGGGCCGACGACCAGATGATCGATGTCAGCGCCCCTTCGTCCGACCGGCACGGCATGCATCACGAACCATCGCGAATCGAGCCGGGACAGCATTCGTCCGACCGCAAACTCGCCAAGCGCTCCGCGAAACGAGTCGGAGCCCCTCTTGCTCAGCGGCGAGGCTCCGAAGATCCTCGCCGGCCAACCACGCGATCGTTGCATCGCAGAATCGGTGAGCAGCGCGTGGATCAGTGCATGACCCGGAGCACGGTCCTGTAGCTCCACCGCATGGCCCGCCTTGGCAACTGGTTTCATGAGTCCCCCCGACCCGACTTCGTAGCCCAACTATCGGGGTGGCTGGCTCTTCGTTACGTTGAGGACTACACCTGACGGCCCGGACACGGATCAGGGACGCGCGCTGCGGCTCTCCACCGGCCGCGGTTCGGGGGCCGGCGAGGAGTGGTTTGACCGGGGTGCTTGGCGTTTCAGTGCTTGGCGTGGCGGGACCAGGAGAAGCAGTAGATCCCGAAACAGGCCAGGCCGAGCGCCATCACGGTGAGCAAAACCGAGCCGTACGGTTGCTGCTTGAGCGTTCGCAAGGCGGTATCGAGCCCACCGGCCTTGGCCGGCTCATAGCTGATACCGGCCCAACTGAACAGTGCGCCCGCGATGATGAACACCGCGCCCTTGGCCGCGTAACCCACCCGGCCCAGGGTGATCGTGGCAGACGGCACGATTCCGCTGAGCTCCTCGCGGAACTTCTTCGTCACTGCCTTGTAGATCTGCCGTACGCCGATGCCGATCACCACCAGCCCGACGACGATAATCAGCATTCGGCCGGCCGGGTTCTCCATCAGCCGACCGGTCATACTGCGCTGGGCGCCGCTACTCGACCCGCCTGAGCCGACAGCCACCTTCACGGCGCTGATTCCCAGCACGAGGTACACCACGCCACGACCGGCGGACGAGATCTTCTTCGACGTGGCAAGGTGCCCGTAGCCCAGTTCCAGGGCTTTCCAGATCACCAGCGCGAACAAGCCGATGGCGACCACCCAGAGCAGCACCCCGCCGAACGGCTTGCTCGACAGTTCCTGGAGCGCGCCCTGCTGTGACGCCTGTTCGGAGGGTCTACCCCAGGCGAGCTGCAAGGCGATCCACGCGATCAGAAGGTGCACCACGCCGTACGCGATCAACCCGACCGTGATCGACAGGTCGTACAGGCGGCTCTGCTGGGCTTTCTGAGCGGTCCTCATCGGGATCCCGTACCCAAGTGCGAAACTGTCAGCCGGGTGCGCGTCCAGGTAAACTTCCCCCAGTCGACCCGGACCGTACTGACGGCCGTGACGTCACCCCCGCTTTCCGCAGGCTTGGCCGCGGTTCGTACCCTTGACAGTCATGGGCTGGTTGCTGAACATGTGGCAGGAGTCTGCTGCCCGGCGTGAGCTGTCGTTGTTGTCGGAGTGGCTGCTGGGTCGCGCGGGGATGACTCTCCGTGGGCTGGCTCCCGGGCTGGTCGCTGTGGTCGATCAGCATGCAGCCGCGGTTCGGGACATCCTGACGCTGGGCGGCAGCCGGGTCGGAGTGGTCGAACTCGCGGGATACGCGCGTGGGATCCAGGACATGGCAGCCGACTCGGGCTGGCGCGCACCTGATAGAGATCGCTGGACGTCGGACTGGGTAGTCCAGCGCCTGATCGCCGTCTGCCTGCTCGCTGTCGCCGGCCCGGTCATGGTCGCCGACGACGGAGACCCGCTGCTGTTCTTCTGACGCGCGTGCGGCCTGGGTGTGGCCCCGTTGCCACACCCCGACTGAAGATGTCCTAGGGCGTCTGCGACGTCCGCCCGCCGTCCATCGGCCGAGCCGTCGAACCCGACTGGGTCGTCCCCGACTGGGTCGTCCCCGACTGGGTCGTCGACTGCTCCTGGGCCAGCATTGCGTCCTCGCGGCCGCGTTGGTAGGCCTCTTCGCGCGCCCTCGCGTTCGGGAACTCCTCCTCGGCACGGTTCAGCCAGCGCTCCCAGCGCTGCTGCATCGGGCGGACCATGCCACCACCGATACCGACGACGATGACGCCACCGACGGTGGCGAGCACGGCGATCAGAACCGGCGTGGTCACTGTGGTCGCGACACCGATCTGGTTCAGAGCGGCGATCACGCCGAGCGCAAGGATGAACACCTGGACGATGCGTGCCACCAGCTGTCCGTAGCTCAGGCCGCCGAGGGCGCTGCCGACCAGCTCACGCAGCGCATTCGCCACCGCGGCGGCAACGACCACGATGACGATGGCGACGATCGCCCGCGGCAGCCAGCCGACGATCTGGGCGAGCAGGTCGCTGACCGGGTTCGGTCCGAACACGCCGAACGCGAACTGCAGGGTGACCAGCAGTACGGCGTAGTACACCAGCGTGGCGATCAGGCCACTGGCGTCGTATTTCGACTGTTCCAAGGCCCGCTTGACGCCGCCCCGCTCGACCGCGCGATCGAACCCGACCCGTTCGAGGGCCACCTCGACCAGTTTGCGCAATGCCTTGGCGATCAGCCACCCGATCACCAGGATCACGAGGAAGACAGCCAACTTCGGGAGGAAGGTGATCACAGCCCGGAGCGCGTCGTTGAACGATTCAGTGAGGTTCACTGGGTCCACATCCCTTCAGTGGCCGGCTGGGCGGGCAGGCCCACACGTTTGCACACCACACTTGGTCCCCGGGTACCCACCGAGACGTGAAATACCACACGCCAGGCTGAGTTGGCCGCTGCCGGCGCGTCGCAGCTCGGACGGGTCTCTGATCAGGCGGAGACGGGTGCTGTCGCCTCGCGGTCGGCGGCCTCGATGTCGCCGTACTCGCCGGCTTTGAACGCCCGCCTGCCCAGCGTCCAGACGTAGACGAAGAACCCCACCTCCACGGCCACTCCGACCCCGGCCCGGAACCAGGTCGGCAGCGCCGACGGCGTCACCAACGCCTCGATCAGTCCGGTCACCAGCAGGACTACGGTGAGGCCGATCGCCATTCCCACGGTCGCCCGGCCGGTCTGCGCGAGTGCCTGCATCCGGGTCCGGGGACCGGGCGCGATCCAGGACCAACCCAGCCTGAGCCCGGCGGCGGCCGCTACGAACACGGCCGTCAGCTCGAGCAGTCCGTGCGGCGTGATCAGCCCGAAGAACACGCCCGCCTTGCCGTGCCCGATCATCACCCCGGCGCTGAGGCCCAGATTGACCGCGTTGCTCCACAGTACGAACACCGAAGGCACCAGCAGCACCCCGACCGCGAGTACGGCGGCGCAGAGGATGGCGTTGTTGGTCCACACCTGCAGGGCGAAATCCTGGGCCGGATTCGCCGAGTAGTAGTTCGCGAAGTCCTGGTCCACCAACTGCTGGATCTGCCCGGGCGTCGCGACCGAGTCCAGCACCTCGGGATGTGCGATGATCCGCCACGCGATCCAGGCCGAGACCAGATAGAACAACAGGCCGATGCTGAGCCACCACCGCCGCGAGACGTACAAGGCCGCAGGGAAGCTCACCAGGAAGTACCGCGAAATGTCCCGCCAGACAGGGGCCTGCGCACCCGTCACCGCGCCGCGCGCATCGGCGATGAGGCCAGACAGCCGGCCCACCGTGACCGGGTCCGCCCCACTGGCCCGTAGTGCCGAGAGGTGTGTCCCGACCCGCTGGTAGAGCGACACCAGTTCGTCCGCCTCGGCGCCGGTCAGCCGGCGCTGCCGGCGGGTCAGCTGGGCGAGCCGATCCCACTGCGGCTGGTGGACCGACACGAACGCCTCGACGTCCATCGCCGCTCCTTCCCTTAGCCTGGCATCCTGTGCTGGCTGCCTGCGCTGGCAGACTAGCTTGAAGCAGGCCTTGAAGCCGGATCGGCATGTCGCTGCAGGAGGGGATCGCAGTGTCTCAGTTGGTCACCGGGGAAGCGGTCGTCCTGCAGGTGCGGATCGCGCGGATGCCGACCCGGGCTCTGGCCTGCGCGATCGACTTCGTCCTCCAGGCCATCGTGCTCGGGTTGCTGCTGGCCATGCTGTTCGGCTTTCTGATCACCGGGGCCAGCACCGCGCTGGGTGCCGCCATCGTCATCGTCGTCGGGCTGCTGGTGCTGGTCGGCTACCGCGCGGTGATGGAGACGCTGACCCGCGGCCGCACCCTGGGCAAGATGATGCTCGGCCTCAAGGTGGTCCGCGACGACGGCAGCTCGATCCGGTTCCGGCACGCGCTGGTCCGGTCGCTGCTCTGGTTGTTCGTCGACTTCGCACCCTGGTTCGGGTCCAGCCCGGGCATCGTGGCCAGCCTGATGAACAAGCAGGGCAAACGGATCGGCGACATGGTGGCCGGCACCGTGGTGATCCGCGAACGGCACCAGCCGATGGCCTCGCCCCCGCTCTTCGTGCCCGGCCATCTGGTCCAGTGGGCCCAGTCGCTGGAGCTGTCCAGGCTGTCCGACGAACTGGCCAACACGGCCCGCGAGTACCTGGCCCGCTACACCGAACTGGAGCCCCCAGCTCAGGTTGCGCTGGGCGACGCCCTCGCCTTCCGGGTCGGCAGCGTCACCGCACCAGCGCCACCCGTGCCGATCTCCTCGCCTGCTTTCCTGTCCGCCGTACTGGCCGAACGCCGCCGCCGCGAACTGGCCCGCCTGGCCAGCCATCGCCCCGGGTACGCCGCGACCGGCCCCTTCGGTGCCCCCACCCCCTACGGCACTCCCAGCCCGTACGGCGCACCACAGCAGCCGCAAGTGAATCCGTACCGGAACCCGCCAGGTCCTCCCCCCGCGCCCCAGCCTGGGCAGCAGCCGGAACAACCCCTGTCGAATCCCGACGGCTGGCACGCCCCCGGCGGCAACCAACCCAACCAGTGGTTCTGAGCACGGCTCAGTAGCGGTAGGCGTCCGACTTGTAGGGGCCCTCGAGCGGGACGCCCAGGTACTCGGCCTGCTCCTTGGTGAGCTCGGTCAGCTTGACGCCGAGCGCGTCCAGGTGGAGCCGGGCAACCATCTCGTCCAGGTGCTTGGGCAGCACGTAGACGTCGGTCGGGTACTCCGAGGTCTTGGCGAACAGCTCGATCTGCGCCAGTACCTGGTTGGTGAAGGAGTTCGACATCACGAAGGACGGGTGGCCCGTCGCGTTGCCGAGGTTCAGCAGCCGGCCCTCGGACAGGATGATCACCGTGTGGCCGTCGGCGAAGCGGAACTCGTCGACCT
>JAWWOY010000561.1:0-3652 GCA_033851195.1 Kribbellaceae bacterium
CCGCCGCTGCTGCTCGACGACGAGGAGGCGATCGCGACCGCGGTGTCGTTGCGGCTGGCGGCCGGCGGGACCGTGGCTGGGGCGGAGGAGGCCGCACTGCGCACGCTGGCGAAACTCGATCAGGTGCTGCCGCCGCGTCTGCGGGCCGAGGTGCGGGCGGTTCACGGCGCCACCGATACGCTCACCGGCCCCGGGATCGAGGTCGACGCGGAGCTGCTGGTGACCCTCGCCCGGGCGTGCCGGGACGCCGTCCGGGTGCGGTTCCAGTACGCCGGCCGCGATAGTGATGGCCGCCTGCGCATGGTTGAGCCGGTGCGGATGGTCGCGACCGGCCGCCGGTGGTACCTGATGGCGTGGGACGTTGACCGCGACGACTGGCGCACGTTCCGGCTCGACCGGATGCGGGAGGCGACCGCCACAACCTGGCGGTTCCAGCCGCGGGAACACCCCGACCCGGTCGCCCATGTGCAGCAGTCGGTGGTCGCGGCGCCGTACCGCTATGTCGCCCGGGTGCGGGTGCGTGCCGATGCCGGCCAGGTCCGGGGGATGGTGCCGCCGTCGGTGGGGCGAGTCGACGACGATCGTGACGGCTGCTGCCTGCTGACGGTCGGTGGCGACGATCCCGAGTGGCTCGCGATGCGCGTGGCCGGGATGCACTTCGACGTGGAGGTGCTGGAGCCTCCCGAGGTGCGGGAGGCCGCAGCGCGCCTCTCGCGGCGGCTCGCCCGGATCGCCGGTGGTGCCTGATCACGGATCGGCAGGAAGCAGCTGAGTCCAGGCAGTGGAACTCATTGAGAGGCGGTCTCAGCCCCACGCAGTTCGGCGAGAAGCTCGTTCTGGCCGGCGATCAGCTCGGTCAGGATGCGGCGGGCAGTCCGGAGCAGGTCGGCGACGTCACCACTGGTGATCTCGTAAATCACGGTCGACCCGTCGCGCCGCGACGTGACGATCCCATACCGGCGCAGCACCGAGAGCTGCTGGGACAGGCTGGATGGCTCGATCTCGATCTCGGCGAGAAGTTCACGCACCGGCCGCGGCGACTCCTGCAAGAGCTCCAGAACACGGATCCGGACCGGATGGCCCAGCAGGCGGAAGAACTCCGCCTTCGCTTGGTAGAGCGGAACCGTCATACCGATCACACCTCGGTGGACGGACGGTGCTCGGAGTCGAGCAGCTCTCCGAGGTCCACGCCGTTCTCCTTAGCCATCCTCAGCAGGCTGTTGAGCTCGCCGGTGCGGATGTCCACCGCGTAGAAGTCCGCGTCGTCGCTGGCCTCGCTGAGCGCTTGCTGCGCCTCACGAACCCGGCGCCGCAGGTCTGTAGCGAACTGGCTGCTGTCCACGAACCCCTCCCCCGTCTCATTCATGCTTCACTATGTGTTCACTTGAAATATTTTGCAAGTCGTGAACCAGTGCGGGCGAGCGAGGTCAGGCAGTCGGCCAGGGCCTGTGATCAGGCTGGAGGGTGTCGATCGTGGCGGCCAACCGCAGTACGGCCATGTCGTCGAAGCGGGGGCCCGCGATCTGGAGGCCGATCGGCAGACCGGTGGCGGACCAGGCGCAGTTGACCGAAGCGGCAGGGTGCCCGGACATGTTGTAGGGCACGGTGAAGGCGATGTGCTCGAAAGGCTTCAACGGATCGTCCGTCGGATAAGCCAGCTCAGCCGCAAATGCGGTAATCGGTGCCACCGGCGACAAGATGAAGTCGTACGACCCGAGAGCGGCATCAACTGCCACTGCCATCACCCCCATCTGGGTGAATCCATCGAACACCTCGAATCCGGTCAGGTCAGCAGCACTCTCCACCCACCGGCGAATCTCGGGCAGCACCTTCGCGCGCCGATCCGCCGGTAGTGCGTTGATGTCCGCGGCCGAACGCACTCGCCAGAACCGATCCAACCCGTCGAGCATCTCCCGGGTGATGATGGGCTCGATCGACTCGACCACCGCCCCAGCCGCCTCCAGCAACGAAGCCGCTCGCGAGACCGCAGTGCTCACCTCGGGATCCACCGGCAGACCCAGCCCGGCATCCAGCAACAGACCGATCCGCAGCCCCTGCACCGCGCCAACACCCACCTTGGCACCCGAGCCTGCATTGAAGCTGTCGGTAATACGTGGCAGAGAGGTCTGGTCCCGTCGGTCGTACCCGGACATCACCGACAGAGCCAACCCAGCATCAGCGGCCGAACGGCAGATAGGCCCGATCGCCCGCCCCGGATACGGATTGCCCACAGCGATCCGCCCGTGCGTCGGCTTGAGCCCGACCACGCCACACCACCCGGCCGGCAGCCGGATCGAGCCACCAATGTCCGTCCCCACGTGCAACGGACCGTACCCAGCGGCGGCAGCAGCCGCCGCGCCTGCGCTCGAACCGCCCGCCGTACGGGATGGGTCCCAAGGGTTTCGCGTCAGGTGGTGGAACGTCGACACCCCGGACGAGAGCATCCCGTACTCCGGCATCGTGGTCTTGCTGAAGATCACCGCTCCGGCCGCCCGCAACCGCGCCGCCGCCGGCGCATCCTCGGCCGCCGGTACCAGCTCAGTCGCGGCCGTGCCTTGCGGTACCGGAGTGCCGCGCGTGGCGATGTTCTCCTTCACAGTCACCGGTACGCCGTCCAGCGGCCCGGCTGGTTCGCCACGGTGCCAGCGTCGCTCCGATTCGCGGGCCACGGCACGAGCACCGGCCGGGTCGAGCGCGTACGTCGCGCAGAGCTTGGGCTCGAGTGACTCCACCCTTGCCAGCACGGCCTCGATCACCTCGACGGGTGAGACCGAGCCGTCGCGGTAGTGCGACAACAACTCGGTGGCTGTCAGGTCGGCAAGGTTCTCGTTCATCTGCAGCTCCAGGCGTTAGTTCGGCGGATCGAAGCGGCCGTCGACTGCGGTCCAGCCTCCGTCGACGTACAGGACGCTGCCGGTCACGAACGATGACGCGTCCGACGCCAGATAGACCACCGCGCCGGCCAGTTCGTCAGGCCTCGCCCAGCGTCCCAGCGCACTCTTCTGCGCGTACGCGTCGTACCAGGCGGGGTTCGCTTGGATCTGCGCGGTCAGCGGCGTCTCGACGACACCAGGCGCGATCGCATTCACCCGTACCCCCTGCGGACCGAGTTCAGCCGCCGCCGTCCTCAGCAACTGCACGAGGCCGGCTTTGGTTGCCGCGTACACCGATTGCCCCGGCTCGACAGTCGTGGCACGGATCGAGCTGAACCCCATGATGCTCCCCCGCCCCCGCTCAGCCATCGGCCCCCCGAACGCACGGATCAGGTCGAACGACGCCCGCAGGTTGAGCGCCACCACCCGGTCGAACTCCTCGCCCGTGTAGTCCAGCATCCGCTTCCGAACATTGGTCGCGGCGGTGAACACCAGCACATCCACGTCGCCAAACTCCGCAGCCGCACGGGTGATCGCCTCCGGATCAAGCACATCCAACCCGTACGCCGTGAGGCCGGCGCCCCGCCCGGCTGTCTCTTCAGCAGCGGCGAGGTCGCGATCGGCACAGACAACCTGAGCACCTTGGGCAGCAAGCGCCAAGGCCGACTCCCGCCCGATGCCGCTACCTGCTCCCACCACGACCGCGACCTTCCCATCAAGCCGGAACAGGTTCGCGTAGTCAACCACCGGCACAGCGTTCACGATCTAGACCCCCTCAT
>JAWWOY010000613.1:0-3304 GCA_033851195.1 Kribbellaceae bacterium
GAAGTCGAAGTTGCGGCCGCCATTTCCTACCGGCGAGACAGCCGCGAGCACGTCCACGCCGGGCGCCATGATGTCGGGCTTGAGCACGTCACCCTGACCGGCCAGCGCCGGTCCGCGGGACGAGAAGTCCGCGACGCCGGGTGCCTCCGCGCCGCCGACATTCTTGCCTGCCGACAGGGATCCGGTCGGGTTGGCGGTCCCGCTGACGTAGGCCTTGATGGCGGCGCCGTTGACGTCGCTGACGTGCACGGTCGGCGTGGTGTGCTGATAGGCGGTCAGCGAGTTGGGGCTGACGTTGGCCAGGATCATGCCGACACCGCCTGCCTCGCGGACGGCCTTGCTCTTGTCCATAAGTTCGCTGGCGCCACGGTCGCAGACGACGATCTTGCCGGCCACCTTGGCGGGATCGAGGAAGCCCTCGGGATGGGCCGGATCCAAGGTCTTGGAGAAGCAGAGCCGCGCGGACCTGGCGTCGGAGCCGCTGAGGCCTGCATCGGCCGCCAGGATGATCGGGCTGCTCGGGACAGCCGCACCCATGCCGGCGCCGATATAGAAGGCACCGTTGCCCAACACGACCGTTGCCTGGAACGCGCGATCGTGGGTACCGGCGGCGACGGTGGTCAGCCACGGCGAGTTGTGTGCGACGGTGCTGGCACCCGGGCCGGAGTTGCCGGCCGACGCGGCGACGAAGACGCCGGCGGCCGCGGCGTTGCGGAACGCCGCCTCGACCGGGTCGACGTCACTGCTGAGGCTGCCCGAGATCGAATAGTTGATCACGTCAACGCCATCGACAATGGCGTCCTCGATCGCCTGGACCAGATCGGCGGAACTCCCGGAGGCGTTCCCATTTCCGGTGTGCCACAACGCCTTGTAAACGGCGATCCGTGCGGCCGGCGCCATCCCGCTGCCCAGGCCGAGGGAGTTGCCGTCGAACACCATGTCGGTGTTGTAGTCGCCGGCCGCAGTCGACGCGGTGTGCGAGCCGTGGCCGCCGATGTCCCGCGCCGAGGCGACCTCGTCCACGTACGGTGCGGCGTGGATGGCTGCATCGCCGCCCATGCCGGCGTTGTAGTAGCGGGCGCCGACGATCTTGTTGTTGCAGTCCGCGGTGGTCCATTGCTCAGCGGCGGCGCAGCTACCGTGGAAGCCGGTCAGCTCAGTGGGATTAGCCAGCGGCGCGAAGGACGCGCTCTCCGGCCAGATGCCGCTGTCGATGTCGCCGATCACGATGTCCCGACCGCCGGCCCTGGTGGGACCGCCGAGCCTCGACCAGAGTCCTTCCCGCGCATCAAGGCCGAGGAACTTCGGCGTGCTGACCGTGTCCGCCTGCCGGATCTCGTTCTTGCTGACACTCAGTACCCCTGGGGTCCGGGCCAGTTGTGCGGCCTTACCGGCGGTCATCTTCGCGGAGAATCCGTTGAAGCCGACGGAGTAGTCGTACACCTTCGTGACGCTGGCCTGCCTTGCCAAGGTGTCGTGCCGGCCCCTGAGATAGCCGCGGTACCTGCCGGCATCGGGGGAGCTGGGGTCGAACTTCGCGCCGGCCGCCGGCCTGGTGGCCTTGTACCCGGAGATGTTGCCGGTGTATCCGGTCGCCGGGACGTCGGCCATCTGCACGATGTACGTGCTGATCGGCCCGACGGCGGCGAAGGCGTCGGCAGCGGCGGCCGGGTTCGAGGCCGCGACGACCGGCGTACCGGCAGCCAGTGCGACCGCGACGGCAAGCGTCACGAGCCGACGGCGGGTCCAAGAGGTCGTGTGGTTGCGCATGGCACTGTTCCCCACTGCCCTCGAACTCCGGGCAATCTCCAACTGCTCGGGTACGTCAGGGGTGAGTTTGCTCCAGCGGACACACAATCAGCAAGGGGTTGTGCTCAGATAGTAACAACGGCCCTCCTGTCGAGGAGCAGGGATCGTCAACGTCGCACTCGCATACGAGCAACTCCCCGCCAGCAGCCGTTTGTCCGCTGACGTGACTCCCGTGGGTGTCGGACACGCGACGTATTACGCCGCGTGTCCGACAACAATCAAGCGTTGATGTGTACGACCGTGCCGCCAAGGGTGGAGGTGCCGTCGCCGTACGACAGTTGACCGAGGTACCGGGTACCGGCAGTGAGGCCGGACCAGGCGGCGGTCAGCGAGGCCGCTTTGCCGCCAATCGCGGGCTGGCTGGCCGGGGTGACGGTGAGGTTGCCGGCGGACGTGCTGCCGAGCACCCAGTCGAACTCGCTGACCGCCTGCTGCGTGGTGCCGGCGCCAAGGGCGTACAGGTCGACGTACACGTCGTAGCTACCGGCTGCTGGGCTGACCAGGTCGACCTGTTCCTGGGCGGTGCCGCCGGCACTCGAGCCGACCAGGCTGTTGGTGCCGGCCCGGTAGACGAAGATGTCGATGTCGGTGCCGGTAGCAACATCCGCGTCGAACGTCGCGAACCGGGTGAGGGACGTGCCCGCCGGTACGACGACGGTGTACTTCGCCGTGTGGTCACTGGCTGCGGGAGCGGAGGTCTGGAAGCCCGCGCTGCCGGGGTTCTTCAGCGTGGCAGCTCGCTCGGTGCCCGCTGCGAGGCCGGCGACCGACGTGCTCAGGGTGCCGGTGAATCCAGGCGTCACCGAGACGGTCGCTTGTCCGGAGGTCCCGGTGCCGCTCAGTTCGAGCGGTGCCTTGAGGCCGACCGACCGGATAGCAAGCTGGCTGCGGACACTGTGGGTGCCGTCGGTCCAGGTCAAGGCACCGGTGACATAGCTGCCGTAAGCCGCCGTCGTGCGGGTGAAGGTCACCTTGTACGTCGCTTTGTGCCCCGGCTCGATGGTCAGCTTCGACGGCGAAACGGTGACGGTCATACCGGCAGGTGCGGTCACGGCTACCTTGTAGGTGGCCTTGGCGGTCCCGACGTTGGTGACGGTGCGGGTGACCGTTTGCGCGCCGGCGAGATCGCCGATGGCGATGTTCGGGGTGTTCAGGTCGCTGGGGTCGTTGCTCCCGACCGCCTGGCAGGTCGTGCTGCCGGCCACAAGCTGGCCGCTTCCACAGAGGAACCTGAGCCAGTCGATGGGTCCGCTGTCGTACGCCAGGCCGGGATCGGCTGCCGAGTTCGGCGTGACCTGGCCGGAGCCGTAGGCGAACGGACCGGCTGGGCCGCCGGTGTCGGTGGTGATCGGGTTGCCCTTGTTGTCCAGCAACGAAGCACTGGTCATCAGCGCGGACTTGATCATCATCGGAGTCCACCGTGGGTGCAGTTGGCGCAGCAGGGCGGCGATGCCGGCGATGTGTGGTGCAGCCATCGAAGTACCGGAGTAGAAGT
>JAWWOY010000635.1:0-3297 GCA_033851195.1 Kribbellaceae bacterium
CGGCTACAGCGACCGGATCACGGGGATCGAGTCCGCGAGTGTCAGCCTCGCCCCAGGGCGGTCCTACATCGCCGTCCGCAACTACAACGGCTCGCGGGACAACCGCAACTACACACTGTCTGTGGCCGATGCCGGCAGCGGTGGCAACTACGGCGGCGCCCCTGCCTGGGTCCAGGACACTGCACCCCGGGACCTCGGCTCGGGCACCCCGCTGACCTACTCGCCGACGGTCAGCTTCATGCGCAATCTGAACCCGGCGACGGTCACCACCAGCACGGTGCGGCTGCTGCACGGCAAGACCGGTGGCGTGGTGCCGAGCACGGTCAGCTATAACGCGGCGACCAGGAAGGTCACCCTCACGCCGAGTGCCCCGCTGAAGGACAACACGCCGTATCGGATGTCGGTCGGCGCGGTCCAGGACACCGGCGGCTTGACCTTCGGCGGCTACAGCAGCGTCTTCCGCACGGTCAACATCGCTCCGCCGGCCGCCAGCGCCTTCGACGCGACCGGTGCCTACTCCAGAGCCGCGCTGAAGTGGACAATGCCCGCGATCACCGATCTCGACCAGGTGATCGTCCGCCGCAGCGCGGGCACCGTCGCGCCTGCGGGACCCACCACTGGTACGTCGGTCTACGGCGGCACCACCAGCGCGGTCACCGCGACCGCTCTGGGGAACGCCACCACCTACACGTTCCGCGCGTGGGTGAGGGACCGCAGCGGCAAGTTGAGCGCGCCCGTCCAGACCCAGCTTGTCGGGACCTCGCCGACGGCGACCGCCAACACCCCCGCGATCAGCACCGGCGGCTCGGTCACGTTGAGCGGCAGGGTCACCCGGGTCGACACCTTGGCCCCGCTGGCTGGCGTCCTGGTCTCGCTGTACGGGCGGACCAAGAACAGCTCGACCTGGCGCGAGATCACCCGAGTGACCACGAGCGCCACCGGCACCTACAGCGTGGCGTACAAGCCGACGGTGTCGACGGTCTTCGCGTGGGGCTACAACGGCTCACCTGACCTGCTCGGTTCGCGCACCGGCAACCAGACCGTGGAGGTCCGCCCGACAATCACGGCGAACCTCTCGGCGACAACATTCAAGCTGGGTGGAACCACGCAGTTCTACGGGTACCTCCGGCCCCAGCACGTGGGCCAGTCGGTCTACCTGCAGCGTCTGGTCGGCTCGACCTGGACGACCATCACCTCGAGCAAGCTGAACTCGACTGGCAACTACGGCTTCGCCATCAAGCCAACCGCCCGCGGCGGCTACACCTACCGAGCGGTCTGGCTGGCCGACGGCGACCACGCCACCACAGTCAGCGCCGCCAAGAGCTTCACGGTCACCTGATCTAGCCGAACAGTGCGCCCTGCCCGCGGACCTTGAGGGCAGGGCGCACTGCTGCGTAGGGTCAGGGTGCGTAGGGTCAGGGTGCGTAGTGCTGGACGGCGCCGCCGGCGGACAGATCGACCAGCGTGTGGGCCAGATCCTTGGCCTCGGCAACGATCTCGGCCAGGTCGACCTTGGTGAGCTGACGATCCCGGACCACGATCTCGCCGTCGACCAGCACCGTGACCACATCGGCCGCCCGGACGGAGTACACCAGAGCCGCTCGCGGATCGTGCACCGGCTGGCAATGCGGTCCGGCCAGATCGACCAGTGTCACATCGGCTCGTCTTCCCACCTCGATCGCGCCGGTAAGGTCGGTCAGCCCGGCTGCTGCGGCTCCACCTCGGGTTGCGAGTCGCAGGGTGTCCGAGATCGTCATCCATTCGGCGTCTCGCTCGCGCTGTTTCTGGGTGAGGGCGACGAGTCGCAGTGCTTCCCACACGTCCAGTGTGTTGTGGACGGCTGCGCCATCTGTGCCGACGCCTACTGCCACGCCTGCGGCTCGGAGGGCCTTGATCGGAGTGGTCGAGCCCATCGCGAGTTTCAGGTAGACCTTGGGGCAACAGGCAACCGCCGTACGGTCGGCGTACCGGGCAAGCAACGGCAGATCCCCGTCGACGATGCCGCAACCGTGGGCGATCAGCGCGCCCGCGTCCAGTACGCCGGTGCGCTCGAGCACCTCGATCGGTGTCGCTCCGAGCCGCTCCTGCGAGGACTGCGTCTGGTTCTCGGTCTCTGCCGCGTGCAAGTGGATTCGGAACCCTTCTGCGCGGGCGATCTCAGCCGTCAGCCGCAGATCTTCCTCGGTCACCGTGTACGTCGCATGCGGCCCGAGGCTGGCCGTCACTCGCGCCGGTCGGCCGGGGCCTTTCGGTTGTTCTTGCGCAGTTCCAGCAGCAAGGCCGCGGATCTCGCGCGCCGAGGTGAGGGCAGCGTCCCGGCCCTCGGTGCCTGTGGACGAGAAGAATGTCGGCGCGAGGTCAGCGCGAATGCCCGACTCCAGCGCAGCCGCGGCGATCTGCTCTGCGTGGAAGTAGTGATCCACGAACGTCGTGACGCCGGCGAGCAGCATCTCCGCGCAGGCGAGCCGAGCACCGACCCGAACCCGCTCCGGCGTCAGGTTCACCTCCATCGGCCAGATCCGCTGGTTGAACCAGGCGTCGATCGATACATCCTCGGCGGCGCCCCGCATCATCACCATCGGACTGTGCGTATGCGAGTTCGTCAGTCCGGGGACCGCGATCAAGCCGGTCGCGTCGAGCACTTCTGTCTCCGGAGCCGACTGCACGGTGCCGGTCGCGGCGATTGCCGTGATCGCCCCGTCCTCGACGTGGATGTCCTGTCCGTCATCGACCCGGCACTCGCCCGTCTCGGGAACCACCAGCACGGAACAGTTCCGGATCACCAACAGCGTCATGCGTTCCTCCAAGCCCGGCAGAAGACCCGATAGCAGGTTGCCTCCCCGATAGCATGCTGCAACCTGCTATCGGCCACATACGCCGCTATCGAGGTGATCCCTTCCCGTCCGGGCCCTCCCACAGGAGTGCTGCGTTGTGGATTGAAGGCCTGACTGGAACATAGTTTCCCTTAAGCTCGGTTTCAGGGATTCGCTTGTGACCTGGGGGCGACTTGACCGGCTACGCCGAGTTCGCGGAGGCAGTCGGCGAAGGTGGGGGTGGTGGTACCGCTCATGCGGGGCACATTGCGCAGGCCGCGGGGTGGGACAAGTCAATCCGGCGTGCCGCGATGCCCTTGGCCTGGCGTCAGGGGTTGAGCAGGAGGGGGAGCTTGCGGACCCCGGTCATGGTGGGACTGGGGATGAACACCGGTGCCTCGGCCGGATCGGTCCGCAGGTTCGGGAACCGGTCCAGCAGGATGTTCAACGCGACCCGCCCCTCCAACCGGGCCAGCGGCGCACC
>JAWWOY010000644.1:0-2538 GCA_033851195.1 Kribbellaceae bacterium
CCATCCGGTTGCCCTCCTCTGCGTCGCGGATCTTGTCGCCGCGGACCACCGCGGTGAACTCCGTCGGCTCGGCGCGCCGGCTGGTGACGATGTCCACGTCGATCGCCGAGCAGGTGCCGATCGCGGCCAGCAGCAGTTCCACCGGGGTGAAGTCGGCGTCCTGGCCGGAGCCGACCGACAGCGTTCCGCCGCGGGTGTTCTGCACCTCGTAATTGCTGTTGGCGGTGCGCTCGAATTGCACCGACCGGAGGGTGTCGTCAGCCATGTCCGTCACCTATCTGTTGCCAGTGGCAACGTCGTCAGAGATTCTTCAGCGCGTCGGCGATCGGCGTGTTACCGGAGATGAGCTCAAGGGTCCGGCCGATCGCGGCAGGGGTGTCGCACAGGCCCGCTAGCACAGCCGCCACGTCGTCGCGGGGGACGCTGCCACGCGGGGCCTTGTCGGCCAGCAGCACCAGGCCAGTGCCCGGATCGTTGGTGAGCGAGCCCGGCCGGAGGATGGTCCAGTCCAGGTCGCGGTCGCGCAGATCGTCCTCCGCGGCCTTCTTGGCGCGCAGGTAGACCGTGAACGTGTCATCCGGGTCCAGTTCGTCGACCTTGTCGACGCCCATGGAGCTGACCTGCAGATGCCGCCGTACGCCGACTCGCTCCGCGGCCTCGGCGAACAGGACGGCCGCGCCGCGGTCCACCGTCTCCTTGCGCGCCTTGCCACTGCCCGGTCCGGCACCCGCGGAGAACACCCCCACGTCCGCGCCGGCCAGGACGTCGGCGACAGCGGCAACGTCGGCCTGCTCGAGATCCAGTACGGCGACCGTGCCACCTGCCGCGGCGACATCGGCCTCGTGCGCGGGATTGCGTACCAGCCCAACCACCTCATGCCCGGCGGCCGACAGAATCTTCGTCAGCCGCAGCGCGATCTGCCCGTGTCCACCCGCTATGACGACTCGCATAACACCGAGCCTAGCCATTGCCATGGCCATGGTCATCGCCCGAGCGACGCAGTCCCGCTCCGTTGCGGACCGCCGTTCTCGCTCAGCCGCCTCTCTGCTGGACAAGGTAATCCGCGGCCGCCAGCAATGCGGCGTACTGGATGGCGACCAGCGAGCGGATCGGGATCGGCTCCGCGGATCCGGCCGCGGCTTCCTCGGCGATCCATTCGTCGTACTGGGTGGCCAGCCGGGCGCGCTGCGTGCGGATCGGCGCGGTCGCGTTGCCGATCCCCAACTCAGCGTCAAGCGCGCGGAGCAGCATGCCGGCGTAGCGCAGCCGGAACATGTGCACGGAGTCTCGCAGCGAAACCAGTTCGGCGACCGACGCCGGACGCTGCGCCGCTGGTTCGGAGGCCCGCTTCTCGATGCTGTCCGGAGACGTTGCCATCACTCGCGCGAAGTACCGGCTGGCACGCACGAACACGGAGCCGCTGGTCAGGTCGTCGCCAGTGGCTGTCAACACCTCGTCGAGCCACCCGACCAGGTGCCGCAACCCGCCCGCCTGCTCACGCAAAGCATCGGCGTACGAGGTCGTCGATGGCGAGTCATCGCCGATCCTCGCGTCGTTCCAGTACGGCAGCTCGCTGAGCAGTGTCAGGGTGCCGTACCTCCGCGTGTAGGAGTGGCTGCTGTTGCCGCCGAACTTCTTCGGCAGGGGGTCGCCGTGTTCTTCGTAGTAGTCGTAGATGGTCTCGATGTCTGGCATCTTGAAGATGCCGTCCGCGAGACGCGGGACTGCGGGTGACTCCGGCTCGCCTCGGTCCAGGCTGAGTCCGAGCCGCGCCGGGATCTCCTGCAGCACCTCGTGCAGGACCGGCTCCGGCCGGGACAGGTAGTAGTAGACGCCGCCCTGCTCGCCGTTGTGCAGGGAGCACATCAAGGCCGGCCGGACGTCGTCGATCAGCCGCATCAGCGCCGCCGTCTCGGGCAGCACGGCGTCGAAGTACGCGGTCTTGTAGTCGAGCGGGAAGGTCCACTCGATCTGCTCGTCACTGCCCGAACGGTAGAAGTTCCGGGCGTAGTGCTCGCGCGTGAACGGGCCTTTCAGCCAGCCCTCGTTCAGCCGCAGCCCGTCTGGATCGATGCAGGCGATGATGTGCCAGCGGTGGCCGAGCCGTTCCCTGAGCGCGGCGTCCTCGCAGAGCCGCCGCGCCAGATGCAGGGCGCTCAGGCCCCCGATCGGCTCGTTGGGATGCGGCAGCCCGAACACCAGCGCGTCCGCGTCACCGGTGCCGACAGTCAAGGACATCAGCGGGTCGCCGAGCCGCGACGTACCCACGCGTCGCAGCGTCGCTACCGTCGGGTGCCTGCGAGCCACCTCGGCTAGGCCGTCAACCAGCTCATCGGCGGTGCTGAACACCTCGATCTCCGGTACCGACTGCAGTTCTGCTTCCAACCAGGCGGTCAACACGTCAGTCGTGACGGAGGATCGGGCGGAGTGCGTCCAGGACGGTGGCGTCCTCGATGGTTGACGGCACCGGCTCGTCCCGGCCGTCGGCGATACCGCGCATCGTCTTGCGCAGGATCTTGCCCGACCTGGTCTTCGGCA
>JAWWOY010000702.1:0-9633 GCA_033851195.1 Kribbellaceae bacterium
CGCAGCGTCGTCGCCCTGGTCAGCTCGTCGCCGTTCTCCTCGGCGTACCCGCGCCAGGACTCCTCCGGGGTGACCTGCTGCGGAGGCTGAGCTGTGGTGGTCATGCGTGCACCTCCTCTTCCGCCGCGAGCAACAGCCGGTACGCCGGCACCGTGGCGAGCAGTTCGGCGTGCGTACCGACGTGGGTGACGGTGCCCCGCTGCAACAGTGCGACCTGGTCCGCCAGCATCACGGTCGAGGCGCGGTGCGCGACGACGATGCCGGTGGTTGCCGAGAGCACGTTGCGCAACGCCTCCTCGACCAGGGCCTCGGTGTGGACGTCCAGTGCCGACAGCGTGTCGTCGAGTACCAGGACGGCCGGTTTGGCCAGCACCGCCCGGGCCAGGGCAAGTCGTTGCCGCTGGCCACCGGACAGCGACATACCCTGCTCGCCGACCCGGGTGTCCAGACCCCAGGGCAGGTCGTTCGCAAAGGTCGCCTGGGCGATTTCCAGTGCCTGCCGGACATCCGCGTCGGTGGCGTCCGGCCGGCCCAGGGTGATGTTCTCCCGCACGCTCATCGAGAACAGCGTCGGGTCGTCGAAGGCCGACGCGACCGCGCTGCGCAACGAGGTGAGGGTGAGGTCCCGGACGTCGTGCCCGTCGATCGTGATCCGCCCATGGGTGACGTCGTACAGGCGGGGGACCAGCGAGGTGAGCGTGGTCTTGCCCGAACCGGTGGAGCCGACCAGGGCGAGCGTCGTACCGGGTGGAAGGTCCAGGTTGATGTCGTGCAGGATGTCGGCGGAGTCCTGGCCGAACCGGAAGCTGACGTTCTCGAACCGGAGGTGACCGCGCGGGTTCTCCAGCTCTTCCGGCCCCGACGTGATGGTGGACTCGGTGTCCAGGATCTCGCTGATCCGGTCGGCCGAGGTCATCGCCTCCTGCGCCATCGCCAGGATGGCGCCGAGCGACTCGACCGGCCAGATCAGCGACAGCATCAGCGTGATGAAGGCGACCAGGGTGCCCAGCGTGATCGAGCCCCGGCCGACGGCGAGCGCGCCGAGCAGCAGCACGATCACCAGCGTCAGGTTCGGGATCACCTCCAGGAAGGTCCAGAACCGCGACGCCAGCCGGACCTTCTCGACCGAGGTGCCGTAGAGCTTGACCGCGCCGTCGTCGAACTGCGCCTTCACATGCTCACGCCGGCCGAACGCCTTGATCACCCGGAAGCCGAGCGCGGACTCCTCGATCCGGGTGGCGAGGTCGCCCTGCTGGTCCTGCACCCGGCGGGAGATCGCCAGGTACTTCTTCTCGAACTTCAGCGACACGATGATGATCGGCGCCGCAGCAGCCAGTACGACGGCGCCGAGTGGCCAGTAGAGCCGCAGCAGCAGGATGGTGACGACCACCAACTGCAGGATGTTGATCACCAGGAACAGCAGGCCGAAACCCATGAACCGGCGGATGGTGGACAGATCGACGGTGACGCGGGAAAGTAGCTGTCCGCTCTGCCAGCGGGTGTGGAACTCCATCGGCAGGGACTGCAGGCGGACGTACAGGTCGTGACGGAGGGTGGCTTCGAGATCACTGACGGCCCGGGACTGGGCCCAGCGGCGGATCCATACCAGTACCACCTCGGTGATGCTGAGCGAGAGAGCCAGCAGCCCGAGGGGGAGTAGCAGGTCGATCTCCCGGCGGGTGACCGGACCGTCGATGACGGCGCGGGTGACCAGCGGCACGGCGACGCTGACGCCGACGCCGAGGACGCTGCTGACGAACATCGTCAGCAGCCGCCACTTGTGCGGACGGAGGTAGGGACGGAGTCGCCACAGGTTGCGGCTTCTCCCGGGAGTTCGGCTAGACGGGGCAGCGATCGACGGCACGAAGACAGGTGACTCTGAGGGCATCTGGAGGGGCGCACTTCCCAACATGCTCGGAGCGGAGGGGTTGGCGACCGGAAAACGGCGCGATTTCCAGTATCGCTTACGAGGTAACCGCTTGTCCTGTACTTTCCGCTTCCGGGTCAGGAATTACCACCCGGCGTGATAGGTGCTCCCCGGACACCGGCTGTTGCGCCGGCCAACTCATAACGAACCGCTATGAGACCCCGGCGCTGTATCCCTGCGGCTAGGGCCCCCAGGCACTCAGCGTCGTCAGGGGTTGACCCGCAGGAAGGCGACCCCGTCGATAACGGCCGGCAGGCTCGACACTGACGTGATCTTGACCGCGCCGGTCCGGTACGGCGTGATCGGCAGGTAGGTGATCTTCCGGGTCCAGACTGACGACACGAGGGAGACCCGGGCGATCTTGATCCCGGCGTGGTAGACGTCGACCGAGCCCTGGCCGGGACCGTTGATCGTCACCAGCGCGATCCGGACGCCGGCCTCGCCGCTCTTGTTGAGCGAGGCGCCGGACACGTTCAGTTGCGACGTAGTGGTCCGGAAGGCGAGGGAGCTGGTGGTCCTGGTGACCGAGCCGGTCGCCGTCAGCGCGCGGTCGTCCTGCGGGTTCACCGAGCAGGTCGCGGGGGACCAGGCCGACGTGTTCCCGATGGCGTCACGGGCCCGGGACATGAAGCAACGATCGGAGCCGAGCGCCGGTGCCCAGTCGACCGATGTGCTCTGGATTCCCTGCCAGCCGGCCGGGTAGACCCAGGCCCCGAGCGCCTGACCGGCCACCGCGGTCCGGTAGGCCACGTCGTACGAGGCGACGTCGAGGTTGTCCGTGAACGAGTAGGTGTACTTCGACGCCGTGGTGAGGATGACCCGGTCGCCGGGGCGGCTGGTGACGTGGGTGGGCGGGGTGCCGTCCACCTCGCTGCAGTAGGAGGTGCTCCAGGCGCTCAGGTTCAGGCTGTAGTCCCGGGCCCGGACCTGCCAGCAGGTGTCGGTGCCTGGGATCGCGGTCAGGCTGGCTGTCGTCGACTTGATGCCCTGCCACCCGGCGACCTCGCGCCAGGCGCCGTACGGGTCGGTCGGCTTGGCGCGCTGCTGGATGCGGAGGTCGTACGTCGTCACGCCGGTGGCCGGCTCGTTCGGGTCGGACGACGGATCGGTGAACGCCCAGGTGAAGGTCACGGTCCGGGTGTCGAGGACCCGGTTACCCGCGCTGGCCGAGGTGAGCACCGGCGGCGTGGTGTCGGGGCGGTGCTGCGGGTCGGGTGCGAGCCAGCTCAGCGTGACTACCCGGGGCCGCGCGAGCGGATCCGCGTAGACGAACTTGGCGCCACCGGCGCCGTCCGCGCGGAAGCTGCTCGGCTGGATCGAACGACCGAGGATCGTGCCGTAGCGGCGCTGGCCCAGGGCCGGGTCGTTCAGGTCGGTGACGAGCAGTTCCTTGGTCGACAGGCCGTCGGCGTCAGTGCCCGGATAGGGCTGCAGGACGAAGCCGTTGCCGAGTTCGGCGTCCGCCGGCACGGTGAGATACCGGGGCGGCTCAGCGCCGCGGACGTCGATCACCTGGTTGCCGCCGACACAGCCCGACAGCAATGCCCAACGCCCGTTCACCCGGCCGCTGCCGACGGTGCAGCCATTTGCGACGATGATCGACTTGCTGGACCCGGTGGTCAGGTCCGTGCCGGTGAGCACCCCATTGGCCGTCACCTTCCAGACTGTGCTGTCCGCGAGCGCGAACGGCGGGTCGTAGTCAGCGACCTTCGCCAGGGTCCCGACGTCGTAGATCTCGAACGACGCGGAGCCGCCGTCGCGGCGGGCGACCAGCTTGCCGCCCTTGCCGAGCACGATCTCGTCAACGGCGTTGGGCAGCAGCAGGTCACCGTTCGGACCGCGGACCCGGGTCCTGCTGACGGAGTTGTCGAGGCTGGCCGTCTCACGGGTCAGGAGGGTGTTCCCCTCGAGCTGGAAGGGCTCGTTCCAGTTGCCGCCGGTGAGGTGCGTCCAACTGCCGCCGGACGTGGTGGTCTCGTACAGCTCATGGTTGGGGAAGGCGACGGGATCGACCTGGTTGTCCGAGGTGACCACCCGACTGCCCGACAGTGCGACGTTCCGCACCTGGGCGGCGAACGGAGGGGTCGTTCTCACGGTGTGCAGAACCCCATCGGCGGCAACGGTCGCGACCTTGCTCTGGGCCGTGACGAGCAACCGGCCATCGGCGAGCCCGGCAGCCGCGTGTACGTCGGTGACGAACGGCCGGGTGACAGTGCCACTGTCGACGGCGATCTTGACCAGATCCGTGCCGCCGACCGGGTCGCCCGTCTTCCGGGCGATGTGGACCGCCACATCGTCCCCGACGGTCAGCAACGGCAGCCCGAACGGGACCACCGTCGTACCGGAGCCCGACCCGGTGCGCTGCTTCCAGCCGAGGGTCCTGGCGGTGTCGGTGGCGGCGGTCTGCCAGATCACCCGGTTAGGAGTCAGCTGGGCCCAGTCGGGGTTGGCGCTCAGGGTTGCGACGCTGGTCGCCGTACCGGTGGCGAGGTCGACGATGTACAGGTGGCCCGCGACGCCGAGCAAGATGGCGGTGTCGGTGCTGTCGAGGATCTTCGCATCGCCGAAGGTGGCGCCGGCGACGGCCTTCTCGGTGTTGTCCAGGCCGCGAAGGGCGAACGAGCCGCCGTCGGCCGCCCGGGAGAGCAGGATGCCGCCGGGATAAGCGCCTTGGAACGTGGCACCGGCCGGTACGGCGACTTCGCTGAGCACGTCGGTTCCGATATCGCGGAAGGTCGCCTGGCCCGGGGCGAGATCGAGGATGTACTTGCCGAGCAGGGTCGGCGCCTTGAAGGGGCTGTCGCCCGGCCTGGGGGAGGTGCGGACGACCGAACCGTCGGCGATGCTCAGGATCTGCCACGGTTCCGGCGAGTGGTCGTTGGGATCCCCGTACGACGTGATGAAGAACGAACTGGTGGCCTGCTCGATCTTCACCGCCGGGTCCTGGACCAGGCGATCACCGACGGCCTGCCCTTCGCCGAGATGCACCGGCGGATCCGTTGACAAGGATTCAGCCGCGGCCGGAATCGCGCCGATGGGCAGCAAGGCGAGCACGCAGGCGGCAGCGACCGCCCGTGAGTGGAACTTCATGGGACCCCTCCCGTTCGGCGCCGACTTCGGCCAGCACACCGTAAGGGCGGACCCTAGCGGAGATTAGTTTCCGCCGACTAGGGGCAGACGTTGGAATCAATCCAGGTGACAGCCGTCTCCCGCTGCGAGACCCTCTGGGGACTAATCCACTCGGAAAGGATCCAATGCAGGCTGCCATCACGGTGACGCCGACGCAGTTGCCGGAGGTGTTGCTGCATGTCGCGGTCGTCCGGCCGGTGTTCCTCTGGGGAGCACCCGGGATCGGCAAGAGCAGCCTGGTGCGGGCCTTCGCCGACTCGCTCGGACTGGAATGCGTCACTCTGCTGGGGACACAACTCGCGCCCGAGGACCTGATCGGGGTCCCGCAGATCGTGGACGGGCGGAGCCGGTTCGCGCCGCCGCTCAGCATCGCGCGGGATGAGCCCTACTGCCTGTTCCTGGACGAGCTGAACGCGTCGTCCGCCGAGGTACAGAAGGCGTTCTACTCGCTGATCCTGGACCGGCGGATCGGGGAGTACGAACTGCCCGCCGGTTCGGTCGTGATCGGCGCCGGCAACCGTGCCACCGACAACGCACTCGCTCGCCCGATGGCGAGCGCACTGCTGAACCGTCTGGTGCACGTTCATCTGCGCGCCTCGGCCGGCGATTGGCTCCAGTGGGCCGGCGGGACAGGGATCCACCCGTGGGTGCTGGACTATCTGCGTAACCGGCCGGACCACCTGTGGACCGCGCCGCCGAAGACCGAGGAGCCGTTCTCGACGCCACGAAGCTGGCACATGTTGTCGGACGCGCTGCACTCCTACGGCGACGGGATCGACGACGACATGCTGCGGGTGCTTGCCTTCGGCACCCTTACGGCCGCGCATGCTTCGACCTTCCGGGCCTTCGTGAAAACGGTCCGCAACGCCTTCGGCCTCGAGGCTGTCCTCAAGGGCGAGGCAGGCTGGCCGGCCGCGGCCGAGGACCGGGACTTGTTGTACTTCCTGGCGGAGACCTTCCGGGCCCGGCTGGTCAAGGAACTTGCCGCTGACAAGGGTTCGGCGAGTCCCGCGGCCAAGCAGTTGGCGCATCGCGGGAAGGCACTGCTGGTCGAGCTCGCCGAGATCTCGCTCGAGGTGGCCCAGATCGTGATCGCCTCCGACCAGGACGGCAAGCCGGTACTGCCGTCCTGGTTCCTGGTCGAGGTGACGCGGGACCTGCCACGGCTCGTCGCCGCGCGGTCCTGATGATGGCCCGTTCCAAGCGTGGCGCAAAGCGAGATCCGGCCCTGGAGGCGATCCGGTCCGGCTGGGCCACGGTGGCCGGTCATCCGTTGTTCGGGCCGATGGTCAACTGGAGGGTCGAGCCGCGCCGGATCGAGGGGGGCCGTTGCCCGCCGGATGGCTGGGCGGTGGTCGACTCGAGCGGCACGATCCAGATCCACCCGACCCGCCGGGCCGAACCCGACCAATGGGCGTGGGTCTTCGCGCACCTGTTGATCCACCTCGGCCTCGGGCACGCCGACCCGAACCGTCCCGTCGTGGACCATGCCGCTTCAGCAGCCTGCGACGTGGCGGTGAACCGGTTCCTGCAGTCGCTGGGGATCGGCCGGGCGGTCGTGCCGCTGCCCGACGTACTGCCTGGAACCGACGAGGAGGCACTCGCGCGGCACTGGCGGTCGGTCGGCGTACCGGCTGAGTTCGGCGGCCAGGGCGTGGCCGGCGGCCGATCCGATGTGGTGATCCAGCCGTGGACCGGCTGGGGTGACCCGCCCGCGTGGACGGAGTGGTTCGCGGTCGGTCTTTCCGACGCTGCGGCTGCGGCGGTCGAGGTGGCCGGCGGCGTCCGCTCGTCGTTGTCCGACCGGTCTGGCAAGGTTTCCGACTGGGATGCCGCACTCGGCTGGTTCATCTCGTCGTACCCGCTGCTAGGTGCCTTGGCCGCGAGCATGACCGTTGTCGCCGAGGCGGAACTGGCCCGCGGCTGGGACATCCACGTCGCCGCTGTGAACGCCGCGGCGGGGGAGATCTACGTCAATCCGCTGGCGTCGTTGACGCCGGCCGAGTGGCGATTCGTGATGGCGCACGAGATGCTGCATGCCGCGCTCCGCCATAGTGAGCGGGTCGGTGGCCGAGACCACTTCCTGTGGAACGTCGCCGCCGACCTGGTGATCAACGGCTGGCTGCTCGAGATGGGCGTCGGTACGATGCCCGACGGTGGGCTGCACGACGCTTCCTTGAAAGGACTGTCGGTCGAGGCGGTGTACGACCGGATCACCACCGATCTGCGGCGGTACCGCAAGCTCGCCACGCTGCGCGGCGGAGGCCTGCCGGACGTCCTCGGCGCACCCCTGCCGCATGCCGGTGAGGGACGGCGGGCGATGGACCTGGATGACATCTACCGGCGTGCCCTGAGCACCGGCCTGGCCTATCACGACTCCTCGCGCGGGCTAGTGCCGTCAGGGCTGGTCGAGGAGATCCGGGCGCTGGAGCATCCGCCGCTGTCCTGGGACGCGCAGCTGGCCCGATGGTTCGAGGAACACGTGCCGGCCGCCGAACGCCGCCGCACCTACGCCCGCGCCTCCCGCCGCCAGTCCGGTACGCCGGACATCCCGCGGCCCGGGTGGGTGCGACCCGTCGAGCCCGACCGGCTGCCGACGTACGGGGTGGTGCTGGACACGTCCGGGTCGATGGACCGCGTGTTGCTCGGCAAGGCGCTCGGTGCGATCGCTTCCTACTCGCTGGCGCGGGACGTACCGGCAGCGCGGGTGGTGTTCTGCGACGCTGCTGCATACGACGCGGGGTACGTGCCGGTCGAGGAGATCGCCGGGCGGGTGCAGGTGCGCGGACGGGGCGGGACGGTCCTGCAGCCCGGGGTGGATCTGCTGGAGCGGGCGGACGACTTCCCGGTGGATGGGCCGATCCTGATCATCACCGACGGCGAGTGCGACGTGGTACGCGTCCGCCGGGAGCACGCATGGCTGGTGCCGGCGGGCGCGACTCTCCCTTTCACACCCCGCGGACCGCTCTTCCGCATCTGCTGAACCGACTCAGGAGCCGGCGGCGTGCTCGGTAATTTCACGGGCTTCGACTTCGACCTCGGCGACGCCGGCGGCGATGTCCGGGTCGGCCAGAACCTCGTTCAGGCGCTTGTTCCCGCGGATGAAGGTGGTCTTGTTGGTGGGTTCGGTACTCACGGCTGCCCCTTCGTTGCTTCTCGTTCGAACGAGGCATCGAAGTCGGCTGGCCAGTCGATCTGCACAGGCCGAATATGTCATGAGAGCGATATGGCTTCCAAGCCATATCGCGCCAAGGTGGTGCCAGGCCGAATCCCGGTGCCCCGCGGACCGCTTCGCCCTCGGTGAACACTCTTCGCTGCCAGTGAACAGCTGTATCCGGGCGGCCCTCAGGCTGGCAGGTTTTGAGTCGTTCGGCCAATGCGATGGCCGGGTTTCAGCTCCGGCCTATCGATCAGAGGGGCACCGTCCATGCAGTGGCGTATGGCGCAGGTTGTCCGGAGCAATCCGGAGTTCGTCAAGCTGTGGACGGGCCAGGCGATCTCGTCGCTCGGGAGCGCCATCACGACGGTGGCGATGCCGTTGGTCGCTGTGGTCGCGCTCGGCGCATCTCCACTGCAGATGGGTGCGCTCTCGGCCCTGACCGTGCTGCCGCATCTGCTCTTCGGCCTGCCTGCCGGGGTGTGGGTGGACAGGTACTCGCGCCGACGCGTGCTCATCGTCGCGGACCTCGGACGGGCCCTTCTGCTTGGCGCCATCCCGCTCCTGTCCGTCCTCGGCGTACTCCGCATCGAGCACCTGTACGTGGTCGCGATGTTGGCGGGCGTCTTGACGCTGCTCTCCGATACGGCGTCGATGACCCTTCTTCCCGCACTCATCGGACGCGAGAGCCTGCTGCAGGCCAACAGCGCCTTGATGCTGAATCAGACGGTGGCTACGACTACCGGCCCCTCAGTGGCGGGCGCGCTGGTGCAACTGGTCAGTGCACCGCTCGCCATCGCCTTCGACGCCGCGTCATACCTGCTGTCGGCCGTGTGCTCCGTCCTGATCAAGGAGCCACCGCGCCGCGCGACAGGTTTGCGCCCGCGACCGGTCAAGCTATGGCCGCAGCTGACTGAGGGCCTGCGGGAACTCTTCGGCAGTCCGATCCTGTCGGCGCTCGCGGTGTCGGCGACCGTGGCGGCGATCGCTGGAGCAATGCAGGGCCCGCTGGTCGTCCTCTACCTGGTGCGCGAACTGCATCTGTCGCCTGTTCTCGTGGGCCTAGCAGTCACGGTCGTCGGGCTGGCGTCAGTGGCAGGCACGCTCGTCGCGCCGGCGTACAGCAGGCGGCTGGGGCTGGGCCGGGCCTACATCTCCGGGCAATTACTCGCCTCACTTGCCGGCTTTGCGCTGGCAGCAGCGAGAGGCCCGCTCCCCGAGCTTGCGCCGTTCCTGATCATCGGCCAGCTTCTGACCGGTCTGGGGCTCCCGCTGTACGGCGTGCCGCAGAGGACCCTCCGTCAGGCCTTGGTACCCGAATTCCTGCTGGGTCGGGTGACTGCAACCTGGCGCACGCTGGTTATCGGCGGTCAGACCTTCGGCGCGCTGGCCGGCGGAATCCTCGGTACGGCGCTGGGGC
>JAWWOY010000705.1:0-4350 GCA_033851195.1 Kribbellaceae bacterium
GACATCGGCGTCGATCACCTCGTGCCACCGCTTCCGTGCGGTCTGGAACTCGGCGCGCGGCCAGAACAGCATCCGCACCTCGGTACGTGCGAGTCCATTCGCACGGACGGCGTCCACTGCCTCGTCCAGGGAAGGAAACGGCTTGCGGAGAAGGGCAAGGATCTTGTCCTCATCCGGCACCAGCAGGTCGATGAGATCGGGCGGCAACCCGATTTCGGCCCGGATTTTGCGGCGGTTCCGCACCAGCATCCCGGGCTGTGACGCCCAGCCCGCATCGCTACCCACGATGACCAACTCGTCCTGAGTGAGGCGCTCGGTTGCCATGGTCAGCCAGGTCAGCGCCTCGTCGAGTTCGCCTCGCTCCTGGAGCAATTCGGCGGCTATCTGCCATGCGCCGGTGGAGGTGCGACGGCCGGCCTTCAACGCGGAGAGTTCGGCTCTCGCCTCATCGGAGCGAGCGATGTGGAACAGATGGTCCAGGAACTCCACTCGGGCGTAGTCGCCGTCCTCACCACCTTCGGCGATCAGATCCTGCCAGATCCCGACGGCGCGATCGTGATCTCCGAGCTTGCGGTGTACTCCGGCGATTTCGAGGAGGAGATCCAGTCGCTCGTCTGGATACAGCTCGAGGTCAGTCTCAAGTGCCCGCAGATGTTCCCGCAGGTCGCTGCTGTCATCACCACGGGAACAGAGGCTAGTGGATCCCCCGCTGAACCTTTGGGTGAGGTTGGCGGCGACGCGCCGCTCAGGACTGCGGTGACCAGTACCCGGCGCGGATCCTGTATGACGACGCTGCGCGGTCGGGCGGGCGTCGTACGGCGGGCGGGTGTTTGTTGCGCAGACCAATGGCGAGCCATCGGTCACGACTGTCTCTATGCGGCGCCAGCGGGACGCAACCGCGAGCAAGAGGAGGGTGCCGAATCTCAGCGCATGTGCGTGTTGATGAAGCACCGACGGCACGCCGTATCGTCGGCTCGCCGTCCTCCGCAACGAGGGCGACACCGTGCATGGCACCCACCCGGGTACGAGGTGGAGCGACTTCTGGGACTTGGTTGCCGCATGCAAGAGCCTGCTGGCATCGGCGAAATCCTTGTCGTCTGCTGCCGCGCCATAGAGCACAGGCACGCGCAGCAGGCCCGCCGCGGTGCGGGCGTCGATGCCGTCGTACTCCGCGGAGGCCGACAGGCTCACCACAGCATCGACCCGTGGTGTGGTGATCGCCGCAGCCGCGATCGACGCAGTCCCGCCCATCGAAACACCTACCAGGACGACCTTGCCTGCACCCTGCTTGCGCAGATAGCCCGCCGCCGCTGAGACGGACAGACCGAGCGGGTTCGGCTGCACGCCTTCGTACTGCACGGAGCCGGACGTCGTCAGCCCAGGTCGAGGTCGAGAACGAAGTAGCCGTCCTGCACTAGTTCGCGGGCATACGGCATCCACTGGCACACGTCCCCGTCGGATTGATGGACGAGCACCACGCCGCGTCGCCCCTGGCCCGACAACGCAGCGGTGAGCCTCGCGACGGCACTCGTCGGAATGATGACGCGGCGTGCCCGATCGGACGGCTCCAGGCAGGTGGCGCCGACCTCGGGCAGTGGCGAAGGCGGGAGCGTCGCAGTGGGCCGTCCGCTCGGCGTGATCGGACCGAGAGGCTTGGCGGACGGGCTGGACGAAACAGGCGAGGCAATCGGCGACGTGACCGATGTGTTCACCTGATCAACGGCGCCCGACGCGCCGGGGCCACGAAGGCGGCTGCGGCAGCTGATCGGTCAGGTGCTGAGCGCCATTCGCCGGGCGAGGTGGCGAAGCTTGGGGGAGGGCCGGCTGCCGCGGTGCAAGAGGTCGGTGACCAGCTCGCGGGCCATCGGCCGGTTGTGGACGTGGGCCGACGCCAGACGCTCGGCCTCGAGCAGCGCTTCGAGGGCAGCGTCGTCGCGGTGAGCCATGCCGAGGCTGCGAGCCCGGCAGGTCCAGTAGTGGGTGCGGCGTTCGGTCGAGCCCATCGCGTCGACCGGTACCTGGTCGGCCAGGCCGAGCGCGTCTTGCGGATGACCGAGCTCGA
Organism: Kribbellaceae bacterium; assembly: GCA_033851195.1. GTDB lineage: Bacteria > Actinomycetota > Actinomycetes > Propionibacteriales > Kribbellaceae > Kribbella. Next base: position 2,063 of record JAWWOY010000705.1, read on the forward strand.
CAGCGGTTTCGAGCGCGTGGAGGGCGACGTTCGGCGCGTTGAACTGGGTCTGCCAGGTGTTGCCGGTGGCCGGTGCGACGCGGGCGGCTTCGGCGAGGTGGCTGCGTACGTCGGCCTCGGCCCACAGCCGGGAGCTGGCCACCGCGGCGCGCAGGTGCATCGCGCCCCACAGCGCGGTGAGCGTGGCGTCGCGGCCGACGTACGGGTCGAGCCGCTCGATGCCGTCGAGCGCGGCGGTCTTGGCCGATCGCAGGGCGTCGCCGCCGGCGTGCAGCCACACCCCGCACAGGTCCCACCTCGCGGCGGCGAGCAGTGCAGGCGCGCCGAGAGCGTCGGCGGTCCGTACCTCGAGCTCGACCGCGGTCCAGGCGAGGTCGTGGTGACCCGTGAGGTCGGAGGTGACGCGGGCGATGTGGCAGACCCGGACGAACAGTGCGGCGAGTTCGTCGTGCGCAGGTCCTTCGGCGGCGCGCAGCGCGGCCGAGACATCGTCGACGAGCGCCGACATGATGCCGCCGAGGGTGGCGAAGTCGGCGGCCTGGCGCAGATCTTCGGCCGTGGCGATCTCCGCGCGCAGCTCGGCCAGCTCCCGCGGCGCGCGGGCCGTGTCGCGGTAGTGGGGCATCAGGGCACGCTGCAGCGCGAGACGCAGGGTCGGAATGCCGTTATGACCGGAGTCGAGATCAGGGCTGGCGTGCCGGTAGGGCTGGCCGGTGAGTTCCACCATCTCGACGCCCAGGACGTCGGCCACCCGGTCGAGGACGCTGAACCGGTCGAGGGGAATCACTCCACGCTCGGCCTGACTGACCCAGCTCACCGAGTAGCCCAGCGCGTCCGCGAGCTGGGCTTGGGTCCAACCCCGGCGCTTGCGGGCGCGGGCGATCCGTTGCCCCGTGGTCGTCGCAGTCATCGCTCTCCCTGTGGTCAGGTCCGTCTTCATTCTCCCATCCGGGCGGTTACTGGCGGTGGACTCGCAGAAACTCTGCGACTCCACCCGCTGGACTGCCAGCACAATCGGTCACATAGCGAGAGCGATCCGCTACCTCAAGCGCCGCCGGGCAGAGATTCCCGGTTCCGGCGGCTCTGTGGGATTCACCCAGTTCGGGAGGAGCCGGCCGTGAGAACCGAGCACCGGCACCCGCTGGCCGCCCTGCGCGCCGAGATGGGGCTGTCGGCCGTCCAGTACTTGGCAATGGTCGACCTCGAGCACCGGCGCCTCGGTTACGGCGCGATGGCGATCCGCCGGGAGAAGGTGACCCGGTGGGAGTCCGGGGCGGTGGTGCCTGACTCGGCCGCGCAGCAGGCGATGGCCCAACTGCATGGTGTCCCGGCCGAGGCCGTGAAGCATCTCGGCTGGCCGAGCTGGCTGGAAGCCGCGGTCCCCGAGCACCGGCTCCAGGCCGACCACGCCGTACTTCATTCGCCGTGGACTCCTGCGGGTACGGTGGTTTCCACCGCCGCTGCCGCGCAGGGAGGCTCGATGGATCGTCGTGGGTTTCTGATCGCGTCCGGTGGGCTGTTGACCTCGATCGGTACTGACTGGTCCGGAGCCCTGGACGCCGTCGCAACCACCAGTACGTCGACCGGGCGACGACCGCTCACCGCGACGATGCTCGACCGGCTGGAACAGCGCCTTGACGACCTGCGCCGGCTCGACGACAGCCTCGGCGGTGGCGAGTTGCGCCAGCTGGCGACCGCGGAGTTCGGTCTGCTCAGCCGACTGGCGGACGAGGCGGTGTACGACGAGGCGACCGGTCGGCGCCTGTTCTCCGCCCTCGCGGAGTCGGCAAGGATCTGCGGCTGGCTCCACTTCGACGCCGGGCGGCACGCCGCAGCCCAGTCGTACTACATCACCGCGCTGCGGGCGTCGGCCACGGCCGGCGACGGAGCCTGCGGCGCGAACGTGCTCGCTTTCATGGCGATCCAGACCTACTCCGTGGGCAATCCGCAGGATGCGGTGAATCTCGTCCGCACCGCGCTGGCACAGGCAGCCCGAGCCACCCCGAGGGTCCGGGCGATGCTGCACATGCGCGCCGGACGTGCCCTGTCAAAGACCGGTGCGCGCCAGGCCTGTGCCCACGAGCTCGATGCGGCGCGAGCGGTGTTCCAGGCTGGTTCGAGTGACGATGATCCGCCGTGGTCGTACTGGATGTCGGCCGGGGAGATCGAGATGATTGCGGCATCGTCTGCGCTCGAGCTCGATGATCCTCAGAAGGCACTGGAGTACTTCGGGGCCGCGAGGGACAGCGAGTACGCCGCCGACGGCTACGCCCGCGACAACGCCCTGT
>JAWWOY010000708.1:0-7135 GCA_033851195.1 Kribbellaceae bacterium
GCCGGGCCTACCCGGAGCAGGCGGCGTACCCGACGGGTATCCCGTACCAGACGGTCACGCCGCTGCAGTACACGATCGGTGCGGGGCAGTCCTACCCGGTGGGCGATCTGAACATCGAGACCGACTATTACCGGGCTACTCAGTTCGCCGGGGTGCCGCCGACGGACCACGTGCAGGTGCTCGGCAAGGACCGGTACTACCAGATCTGGTTCGGCCACCGGATGTTCTACGTTCGTGCCGCCGACGTGAACGTCAAGGTCGCTTTCTAGGACACTCGCTTCTGACCCCGTCCGGCTCGCCTCGCTGCGAGCCGGACGGGGAGAAGCCAAACCGGGGGCGACGACGATGTGCTGACGCGGGTGGATCGTTTCTCGGCGTCGATCCCAGAGGTCCTGCCAGCGACTGCCTCGTTGCGGAACGGCTGAGCTAGCGGTGATCCCCGGCGTCGCTGGCCACGGCGCGGGCGCGCCGCAGGACAATCCCGCTCAGTTGGCGGATCGAACGCGGCGGCCTGACCAGCACCCGCTTGCGGTCGCCCCGGTTCAGGTTGATCGCCATCAGGTCGCGGTTGGCGATCCACCTCACGACCGTGGACCGCTTCTGGTTGCCGAACCTCCCGTCGGCCTTTGGCGCGTGCCCCGGGGAGTCGGGATTGGCGAGGTGGACACTTTTCCGGGATCGACCAGGCGCATGTGTCTGGCAATTAGCTTTGCGCTGGCACTAAAAAGCCATCTGCCAGACGCACTACTAGTTGACGGTGACGGGGGTGCCCGCGGTGATGCGGAGGAGTTCCGCGTAGGTCGTGGGGAAGACCGAGTGGGGAACGCCGCCCGCCGTCCACACCTCGTCGTACTGGTCGAGGGTGGTGTCGACGAGGGTGCGCACCCGCTCGGGGTGGCCGACCGGGGCGACGCCGCCGATGGCCTGGCCGGTGTGGGTGCGAACGAACTCCGGTGTGGCGCGGCGCAGCTTGCTGATGCCCAACTCCGCGGCGATCTTGGCGGTGTCGACCCGGTGGGCGCCGGAGGTCAGGATCAGTACGGGCGAACCGTCGCCGTCGAAGATCAGGCTGTTCGCGATCGCGCCGACCTCGCAGCCGAGGTATTCGGCTGCCGCGGCGGCGGTCGGAGTGGCCTCGTCGAGGATCCGGATCTCGCCGCTCGCCCCGGCCGCGGCCAGATCGTCGGCAACCCGCTGGACGCTGGGATGAATACTCACTCCGCACACTCTATTTCTCGTAGACCGAGATCAGTCGTCGGTAGGTCGATTGACTGCTGAGCACGTCCGTACTGTCGGCGAACTGGTCGATCCCGCCGATCAGGCCGAGGTCCCGCAGCCACGGATCCTGGACCTCCGCCAAGCAAGCCGCCACGAACCGGCCGGCCCCGAGCACCATCGCCGGCCGGTCGAAGTACTGCCGCACCGACTCATCCACCGGCTCGGTGACGCCGAGTGCGTTGTGCCGCCGGGCCACCAGCTCGTACGCCGTTTTGAGCGCCTGCTCGCGGCCCGTCAGGTCTTGCGCTGCCAGGACTTGCAGGAGTGCCTGGTCAAGCCCGTCCCCGTGCCCGAGCCTCGCGAACGCCGTACCGAGCCATTTCGTGTACGGCGCATAGCGGCGCGCCATCAGCAGGGCCAGCCGCATCAGATCGCGAACCAGTCGGGCTGCGACGACGCCAGAGCCCAAGTGGTCGCCCACTTCGGCTGTGCGCTGGACGAACGGCTCTTCCTGGTCGAGTCGCCTCCACTGGCAGGCGAGGAGCCAGCGCCAGACCTCGTCCGGGTACCACCTGAGGGCCTCTCGGACCAGCTTGAGACGGCCGTCGTCGGCGTACACCTGTCCGGCGACAACACCGAGCAGTTGCTGCTGTGGAGTCACCAGCCAGTCCCTGGTCGTCATACCGGCTTCTGCGTCGACAGCCAGCTGTCCGGTCAGCCAAGCGCCGAGAGTGGACACGGAGACGTGGTGGCCGGGCTCTATAGCGTCCCACCCGAACCGGACCGGATGGCCGTCGAATGTCTCGGGCAGGTTCTGCTCGATCGACTCGGCGATGCGTTCCACCTGGTCGGCGTCCACGAAGATGCCGAGCCGCGGCCCCCAGCCGTGGTCCGTGGATCGTGCCGTGTCGTAGCCGAGTACGTCGGAACCCCAGCCCAGCAAACCCGCTGCGTACGGCGTGGAGCCGAGCAACGGCCGAATCACTTCAGCATGAAAGGCGGCGTTGAGCTCGCGCGCTTGGATGAACCCGTGCGCTGACATGCCGCCAACCCTAGACCGGCTGAACGCGGTAGCCCGTGCTCGCCGCCCCCGTCAATGCGGTAGCCCGTGCTCGCCATCCGCGTCAATGCGGTAGCCCGTGCTCGCCGTCCCGTCGACGCGTTCGTCCGCGCTGTCGACGAGTTGGCCGGGCTCGCCGTGCCCGTTGAGGCCGACTTCCCGCCTCGACACGCCGCCGATCCTCCACCTACCGCCTCGACACGCCCGCAACTTCGCATCGGTACGGCGTGTTGACGCGGGTGGTGGAGGATCGGCGGCGTGTCGGAGCGGGAAGTGCGCCGAGTCGTGAATCGGTGTCCCTGGAAACCGATTGCCGATGACACTGATCCACGACTGACCGAGTTCTCAGTACGCCGCCGGCCACGCGCGCGGCTGATCCGGCAGGACCGGGTGGAAACTTTTCGTCACGGAGCGGCGAAAAGTTTCCATCTCGTGCGAAAACCCTTCCCCAGAAGGAGTTCACCTGCTCTGCTGCCAGTCATCGGGGGGCTCGGACCTCACGCCGGGACCCCCGAACAGGAAGTGGCGTGTCCGGGCTCCCGACATGGTGTCCGAGGTCCCGGGACATGGTGTTCGAGGCCCCGCTTCCTGACCCGAGGTCGATCCGCACCGATGCCAGATCACTCCGGCTCGTCAGGGGTGAAGCGCCTCCGACCGCCGATCTGTGCGCGAACCGGCAGCAGGTTTCCCCAACTTCTCCCCACAACACCTCATGAAGGGCGGACGCGGACCAAGGACGCCACCACGCGGGGCGGATTCGGACCTCCCTATGCCCGATCGCGGGTGGTTGTGCCGATAGCGTGTTAGAACCTGCGATCGGCACCAGCAGGCCGCTATCGGTGCAACAACCCGCTATCGGGTGCCGCGATCATCACCGAGGAGGTCGGGCGGCTGCTCGGCACGCACCGTTTTGATGGTCGGCCATCAGCCGGCCGGTCCGGGTCTTCCACATCCGGTCTTCCAACTGGGTGGTGGTCAGGCGGGGGTCAGTTCGGTGGCGCCGACGGAGACGTTGAAGCGGTTGCACGAGATCGACACGCTGCGACACCGGCGAGGTCCAGATCAGCCGGGATCACGGACACCGAGGGCCTGGTCCACCGCGGCATCGCCTTCGACCCGCCCGAGGACCTGCAGGACTTCCGTAGTTCTGGTCGCCGGGTCTGTCGCGGTCGGCCTCAGCCGGCCCGGACTGCGGAAGCGACCGTCGTCGAACACGTGCCAGCCGGCCTGGCCTTCGGGGACGGGCGCATCGCTGAGCCAGACCTCGAGGTCGGGTCCGTCGGACGTGTCGAGGCCCTCGAGCCGCAGGATCCGCGAGCCGTCGGCCAGCCGGACGACCGAGGCGGTTCCGGTGTGTTCGTGCATGTGCGTGCTGAGGTTGCCGTGCGACAGCCGTTCCGGTCCGGAATCCGCGGCGGAGTGGTGCTCGCGGAGGTGCCGGGGGAGCAGTCGCCGGAAATTGTCGGTGCCGCCGGTGAGGATGTGGATATGGAAACCGGACCGGCGTCAGGCAGCGCCTCGTCGACGATTGTGTCGGTGACGAGTCGCCACGGCTGGAAGAGCGGCAGCGCGACGGCTGCGACCACGATGGTGAGCGCCACCGTGGCGGTGACGACGGTGCGGCGGCTGGGCGACGGCATCGGGCTCTTCGGTTCGGTGTGGGCTGCCCGTCCAGTCTGGCCGAGCGACCGGCCGACCGGGCCCCTTCCGGGTTTACGGCCCGTTGACGATTGTCGGCGGGTAGGGTTACGCTTCAAGTGTTCGAACAGATGTTCGATTGCCTCTGATTCGGGTTCCTTTCGGGCCCGGACCGGCACGGTGACCGCATCTGGTCGGCCCCGGTGCGGAGTTGCGGCCGCATCGGGAACCGGTGGTCCCGGTGGGCCGGGCGCCGTGGTGGAACTCGACCCCCACCTGGCGCCCACCCACCGGGCCGCTGACAACAGAGCGACGTTCGTGCACAGGAGGCGATGAGTCATGTGGCAGTTCGACGAGGCCGTTGAGGTGCGTCTGGGGGCCGTGGACGGCATCGATGCTCCCGAGCAGTTCCTGTGGCGCGGCCGGTTGTGGCGGGTCTGCTCGATCGAGGCGCAATGGGTGGAGACCGCGGCCTGGTGGGAGCGCGGCGTGATCGGCTCGCCTGCCGGGACCGGTGCGGCGACCGCCGTGGCGGGTTCACCGGGGGCGGTCGGGCTGCTGGACGCCGATTGGGGCCCGCAGCGTGCGGTCTACCGGGTGGAGGCTGGGTGCGGCCGGCACGGCCGGCTGGAGCGGTTCGACCTCGCTCACGACCCGGACTCCGGACGCTGGCAATTGGAGAGGGTGACGGACCGATGACTGTTTCACCCGTAGCGCCGGCGGCCGCCGGCTCGGCTAACCGCGACCTGTCCCGGGCCCGTGCTGCCCTGGCCGAGGCCCGAGAGACCGACGATCACCTGATCAGGTACTCGAGCGCACACGTGGCCGCCTTGCGGATCGCCGCAGCCATGCTCGCGGTGCGGGCCAGGCCGGTCCGCTCGGGTCCGCGGCGCCGGGTCCAGCGCAACGCCTGGGTGCTGCTGGCCGAGGTGGCCCCCGAGTTGGGGGAGTGGGCGACCTTCTTCGCCGCCGGTGCGAGTCAGCGCGCGGCTGCCGAGGCCGGACTCGAGCGAGCCGTCACCACGCGAGAGGCCGATGATCTGGTGCGCGCGGTGGAGACCTTCTACGAGTTGGTGGAGTCGAGTCTCCAACTGACAGACCAGCCGGTCCTGCCGGATGCCTCGGAGCCTCAGTCGGTACTGGCTCAGTCCTGGATGCAGGCGAGCTGATCGGGCCTGGTCGCGGCTGGTGAAGGTGGCCGGCCGTCGGCAAGTAGGGTGTTGCCCGCAGCGGATCCCGTAGCCGAGGAGGGTACTCACGATGGTCGACCGACGTCGCCGCTCGGTACGTACGGCGCTGGTCGCCGAGGCGCTGCGGGTGGCTCTGGCCGGCAGGGCGCGTACCGATCCCGGAGCGGGCCTGGACATCGTCGATCTCGGCGGTGGAACCGGTGGCTTCGCGGTTCCGCTGGCGGTCGAGGGTCACCGGGTCACGGTGGTGGATCCGAGCCCGGACGCCTTGGCCTCGCTCGAGCGTCGCGCCAGCGACGAAGGCGTGAGCGAACTCGTCCGCGGAGTGCAGGGCGATGCCGCCGAACTGCCCGGCCTTGCCGGTGAGTCGAGCGCCGACGCGGTGCTCTGTCACGGCGTCCTCGAGGTCGTGGACGATCCGGCCCAGGCTCTGCAGGCGATGGCTTCCGTCTTGCGCCCCGGCGGGGTGCTCAGTTTATTGGTTGCCCAGCGCAACGCAGCCGTGCTGGCCCGTGCGCTCGCCGGTCATCTGTCGGAGGCGCGCGTCGCACTCCAGGACGCGGACGGCCGCTGGGGAGCGTCCGACCCGATGCCGCGCCGGTTCGATGAGGCCGGCCTCGTCGCCCAGTTGGCGGAGGCGGGGTTCATGGTGCACACCGTGCACGGCGTCCGCACCTTCACGGACCTGGTCCCGGCCGCCTTCGTCGATTCCGAGTCCGGCGCTGCCGAGGCGCTGGCCGACCTGGAGCGGGCAGCTAGTCAGCACCCGGCGTTCCGTGCCATCGCCACCCAGCTCCACATCCTCGCCACCCGCTGAGCTCGGCGAGGGAAAGTCAGCGTCCCGACCCGGCCGGCGGCCGCTGACCGCCACCGAGCATGCCGCTCGGGGACCGTCGGAAATGGGTTCCAGCGGCTCGATGGGAGCTCTCACACCCGGCAGTTGCCGGACCGTAACGCGCGCGACAGGCGGTCAGGGTTTCGTGGATAGCACAGGCGGCCTAGACTGTACTCGGCCTATCGAGATCGCGCTCATCATGGAGGGATCGACGGTGCCCCTCTCGGAAGAAGAGCAGCGCCAGTTCGAGCAGCTCGAACGTGCTCTTGCAGCGGAAGACCCCAAGTTCGTTTCCGCCATGCGAGGGACCAATGTGCGCTTGTATTACAAGCGCCGGGCAGTTGTTGCCGGCGTCGGATTCGTGCTGGGCATAGCCATCCTGATGGCCGGCGCGATGATCCCCTACGTCATCATCGGAGTGGCCGGCTTCATCGTGATGGTCGCCTGTCTGTACGTCGCGGCGCTGAGCATGAAGCGAATCAGCAACGCGGCTGATTCCGACGACCTGCCGCCGCCTCCGCCGCAGTCGAAGCGCAATCGGACCAGACACGACTCCTCCGGCAGCTTCATGGAGCGGATGGAAGATCGCTGGCGCCGCCGCCGCGACGAGGATCTCTGACAACGCACCGTCGCCCTGGTCCAATCCCGACATCCCGAACCACACTCGCGCCTCAAGGCCGGGTGTGGTTTTGGTTATCACCCAGGACCCTTCCCAGCTCCGGCGTCACATCGCCGCGCATCTCCGGCGTCACATCAACGCGCCGTTCCGGCTGCACGTCACCGCGCCGCTCCGGCGTCACATCAACGCGCCGCTCCGGCTGCACATCGCCGCGCAGTTCCGGTTTCACATCGCCGCGCAGCTCTGGTTTCACATCGCCGCGCCGCTCCGGCTTCACATCCCGAAGTCAGCCCTCCTGGGCCCAGCGCGCTTCCGCCGCGCACTCCACCAGCGCCGGCACTCCACCCGCCGCAGCCACAGCAGCCTGACGACCCGCCAGCCATCTCGACAAGCAGGTTGAGGAGATGACCGGCGGGGTGCGCCGCGGTGCGCCGCAGCCCAGGTTCACCCGGTGTGGCGGCCGGCCCGGCGGGGGAGAATTGCGGAACGAAGCCGGGCCAGAGCCAAGTCGAACTCGTCCAACAGGTCGGACGCCTCTGTGCTGCCGCGGCTGAGGTACCAGCGCCAGGACGGCG
>JAWWOY010000468.1:0-5798 GCA_033851195.1 Kribbellaceae bacterium
CGGGTGATCTTCACCGGGTCCATCACACCGAAGTCGAACATGTCGCCGTACTCGCCGGTGAGCGCGTTGAACCCGTGCCCGACCGGGAGTTCGCTCACGGTCTTGACCACCGCGTCGCCGTCGTAGCCGGCGTTGATCGCGATCCACCGCAACGGTTCACCGAGTGACTGCCTGACGATCTCGCGGCCGACCAGCGCGTCGCCCGTCAGCTCGAGCCCGTCAAGCACGTCCCGGGCCTGGGCCAGCGCCGATCCACCGCCGGCGATGACGCCTTCCTCCAAAGCAGCACGGGTCGCGGAGAGCGAGTCCTCCACCCGGTGCTGCTTCTCCTTCAGCTCCACCCCGGTGGCAGCGCCGACGCGGATCACCGCGACCCGCCCTGCCAGCCGGGCGATCCGGAGCCGGAGATTGTCCTGGTCGTGCTCGTTCTCGGTCCGCTCGAGCTCCTTCTCCAGCTGGTGCAGCCGGGCTTCCACCGCCGCCGATTCGCCCGCGCCGCCGACCATCGTCGTACCGGCTTCGGTGATCGTGATGCGGTGGCAGGTGCCCAGGTCGGCCAGCTTGATCGAGTGCAGGTCGACGCCCGAGTCTTCGCTGACCACGCGGCCGCCGAGCACCGCGGCGAGGTCCTCGAGCTCCGCGACCCGTCGGTGACCGAAGCCCGGGGCGCGAACGACGACGGAGCGGAAGGTCTCGTGGACGTTGTTGCTGACCAGCATCTGCAGGGCCGGGCCTTCCACGTTCTCGGCCAGGATCACCAGCGGCCGGCCCGCTCTCGTGACCGCCTCCAGCGTCGGCATCAGGTCCTGCAACTGGCTGATCTTGCGGTTGGTGAGCAGGATGTAGGGGTCGTCGAAAACCGTCTCCATCCGGTCCTTGTCGGTCACCATGTACGGCGAGATGAAGCCGTGGTCGAACTCGATGCCGTCGACAACGGTCAGGCTCAGCCCGTACGCCGGCGACTCCTCGACGGTGACCACGCCGGACTTGCCGACCCGGCTCATCGCCGCGGAGATGACCGAGCCGATCTCCGGGTCATCGTTGGCCGACAGGGTGGCGACGTACATCAGGTCGCCCTGGCCGCCGACCTCGGAGGTCCGTTCCTGCAGGGTCTTCACGACCGCCGCGACGGCCTCCTCGATCCCCCGGCGTACCTGCATCGGGTTGGCGCCGGCGTCGACTGCTGACAGGCCCTCGCGGACCAGCGCCTGCGCCAGTACGGTCGCGGTGGTGGTGCCGTCGCCGGCGACACCGTTGGTCTTCATCGCGACTTCCTTGACCAACTGCGCGCCCATGTTGGCGAACGGGTTCCGCAGCTGGATCTCGCGGGCGATGGTGACGCCGTCGTTGGTGATGGTGGGCGGTCCGGTGAGCTTCTCCAGTACGGCGTTGCGCCCCTTGGGGCCGAGCGTCACCTTGACAGCGTCGGCGAGTGCGTTGACGCCCTGTTCGAGCAGTTGCCTGGCGTCGGTGCTGAAGCGAAGATCTTTTGCCATGGTCGGGATTCCTTCTGATCAGGCGACCGGAACCGGCGACGAGCCGACCGGTTTGTCGCCGACGTTCGTGAGTTGCAGCTCCGCCGGCACCTCGATGCCGTAGAGCTTCGCCGCGTTCAGCCCGAGGATCTTCCGCTTGATGTCGGGCGTCAGAACGCCGTACTCGGACTGCATGTCCTCGGGGATCTGGAAGTCGACGAACATCTCCACCAGCCACTTCGGCTGCCAGATCGCGTAGTCGCTGGCGAAGGTGATCCGGTCCTCGCCGATCCAGTAGAGCAGCTCGCCGATGATCTGCGCGAAGTACCGCGGCCGGCTGTGGATGAACGGCATCGCGACCGCCAACCCGCCGTACACGTTGGGTTCCTGGGTGGCGATCCAGCAGAAGTCCTCCAGCCGCGGCAGGCCCACGTGCTCGACGACGAAGTTCAGGTCCGGGAACATCGTGGCCGCGTGGTCGACGTCCTGTACGTCGAAGGCGTCCTTGTTCAGCGGGTAGACCGTCGGGCCCTTGTGGATGTGGACGTTCTTGATGCCGAGTTCCTGGCATTTCTCCAGATAGGGAGCGGCCTCCGGGTCCGACAGTTTCCAGCCCTTGGAGTCGCCCTTCCACTCGGCGGTGTAGAGCTTCACACCCTTCAAGTTCCAGCGCTCGTGCAACTCCTCCAGTTTCTTCAGGCCGTCAGCACCGTCCCGCGGGTCCCAGGCTCCGTTGGTGATGAACTTGCCCGGGTTGTTCTCCATCACGGCGCCATCGCGCTCGGTGGTGTTGAACCCGTCGACGTAGAAGTCGGTCAGATAGGTCGGCTGGAAGATCGCCTTGTCCACATAGCCGATCTCGAACAGGTCGTGGAGCAGGTCCGCTTCGCTGTAGGCGCCGAACTTCTCCTCGGTCCAGAGGTACTCCTGCGGCGACAGGTTGCGGTGGTAGTCGTAGAAACAGTTGGTGAAACCCGCACCGAAGCGGTTCTTGTTGTTCTCCGGACGGCCGTTCCAGAAATGGATATGGCTGTCGACGATGAAGTACTTCTCGCCGTTCTTCTCATACATGTGGTGCCTCCCTGGCAGGCAGCGAATTCAGCGGGGGATCTCGGTAAGGTCGAAGTCGATGTACTCGGCGGCCTCCTCCGGGCTGGAGAAAAGCATCGTCTTGTCGTCGAAATGCACCATCCGCCCGTAGTGGGTGGACATGATCTCCTCGAAGTCCGACTGGTCGAACTCCGAACCGAGCGCGTCGGAGATCTCGTCGAAGTCGAAGGTGAGGCTGCCGACGCCGTCGACCCGGATCATCGAGGGGTACTCGGTGATCTCCACGTTGGACTTCTTGCCCATGATCTCGGCGACGACGTAGCCGTTCTGATTGTTCATCAGGGTCACGCCGCATTTGTTGGAGAAACTGCGGTCGGCCGCACCGAACTCCTTGGTGGTGGTCACTGGTCAAGCTCCTTCGGTACTTCGAGGTCGAGGTCGGCGAGCACGCCGCGGAAGGTGTCCTTGGCCGCTTCCAGCGAGGCGGCGAAGGTGATGACCTTCTCGTTCGGCTGCGACCAGATCGGTTGCAGCTCACGGGCCGCGTGCAGGCTCTGCGGGATCCAGGTGGACAGCCACTCACCGAACAGGGCCTTGTTCTCCTCGCCGTACTTCTCATCGCGGGTGAGCATCGAGAACAGCGCCCGGGTGTAGCCGAGGTCCCGGCTGTAGTCGTTCTCGCCGGTGCCGACGATCGTCGGGGTGATGTAGTCGCCGTTGCGGGCGGAGATCTGCATCAGCAGATCGCTGCGGAACAGCACACCGACCAGCGACTCGAACACGATGTTGGTCGCGAACAGCGCCTCGCCCCAGTCCCCGACCGCGGTCAGCCGCTCGGCGTTCTCCCGGACGCCCTGCCAGGCCGGGTCGCTGCGCCAGACCTCCTTGTGCACCTTGCCGTCGAAGTCGATCCCGGACTCGGAGAGGTCGAGGTTGAACAGCGCCAGGTCCTGGGCGAACCGCAGTTTGTGCGCCGCGTTGACCGCCATCGCGTTGTTGATCATGTTCGTCGGCGCGGACCGCTGGGCAGCGGTGAACACATGCATGCCGAGACCGTTCTCCGCATGCATCCAGGCCCCGAGATTGCGCTCGATGAAGTGCACCCAGGCCGGGTTCCAGTGCGAGTACGCCTTGGCCCGCTTGGCGTTCTCCAGGCTGAGGCTGATCTGACGGACCACCGCGGAGTTGTTGCGGTAGATCGTCTTCTCCCACTCCTCATTCGGGTCCCGGAACTGGTGCCAGTCCGACGACAGCGCCCGGGTCCAGTCCTGCGGATAGCCACCAGGACTGTCCGCGAAGCCGTAGATCCAGCCCTGTGACAGGTGCCGCTCAGGGTCGGGCTGGACGTCGAAGGTGACGTCCTCGTACGTCGTGGCGCGCGCTTTGGCCGGCTTGAAGTAGTTGTAAGTGCGGCTGGTGGAACTGGGGAACGTCAGCGCGCCGGCTTCGGAGTCGGTGAACTCCGGATGCGGGAAGCTGCGCTCCCTGGTGACAGGTGGCTGTGCCATCTCGTTCGACTCTCTTCTCTCGAAGTGACGATTTACTCGGACACCGAGGTGGTGAACTTGTCGTAGTGGATCTGCTCCTGCGGTACGCCGTTCATCTCCAGCAGGGCGATCGCCGCATCGACCATCGGCGGTGGACCGCAGAGGTAGGCGTCGCACTCGGCGAGACCCGTCTCGCGCCGGTTCACCACGTCAGTGACCAGGCCGTTGGCCCCGGGTACGCCGATCTCGGACCAGTCGTCCGGCCAGGTCTCGGACAAGCAGGGCACGAACTCGAAGTCCTTCAAGTCCTGGCCGAGCTGCTGGATCTGGTCCAGGTAGAACAGGTCGGTGGGGTTGCGGGCGCCGTAGTAGAACTTGACCGGCCGGTCGATGCCTTCCTCGACCATGTGCCGCAGCAGGGACAGGATCGGCGCCATGCCGGCCCCGCCTCCGATGCAGACGATCGGCCGGTCCGAAGACTTCCGCAGCGTGAACGCGCCGTAGGGGCCGTCCAGCTCCAGTTCCTGACCCACCTGCAGAACACCCTCGAGCAGACCGGAGAAGTGCCCACCTGGGTACTTCTTGATCAGGAACTCGCATGCCCCCTCCGTCCGGGGCGTGGTCGCCATCGAGAAGGACCGGTGCCCATCGTGGTCCGGGATCTGGATGTCGGCGTACTGCCCTGGCTTGAAGGTGAAGGTCTGCGGCTCGATCAGGTCCAGCCGCAGCGACACGATGTCGTGTGTGACCGGCTCGATCGCGGCGATCCTGGTGCGCAAGTGCTGCAACGGAACGGCGTTGCGCAATTCCTCTTCGTCGTAGTTGATCAGTTCCACCGTCAAGTCGCTGTAGGCGCGCGACTTGCACAGCAGGATGTAACCCTCGTCGCTCTCGTAGTCGGCGAGTGCGAAGGTCGAGTACCGGTCCATCTGCACGTCACCGTCGATCAGGAACGACTTGCAGGCGGAGCACTGGCCCTCCTTGCAGCCATGCATCAGCGCGATGCCCTGGCGGAAGGCGGCGTCGAGGACCGTCTCGTCCTCGCCGACCTCCATCTCGAGATCGACCGGCTCGAACTTCACGACGTGTTTGTCGCTCATGACTCCTCCTCTTGTCCTGTTGGATCGGGGCGGTCGGTGATGACGCGTCGCCAGGGTCGCCACCACCGGCCGCCGGTCAGATCAGACCGCGGACTTGGCGGGGCGGCCGGCCGGGCCACCCGCCTTGTACGCCGCAATGTGGGCTTCGCGGTCCGCGTCGGACATCTCGTTCAGCAGGACGTTCGGGCTGGCGAAGTTGATGCCTCGGACGTCGTCGAGCGTCCACAGCTTCTTCTGGTCATCGAGGTCCAGGTGCGGCTGCGGGATCAGCGTCTTGCCGTCGTCCCGCACGTACCCGAGGTCCTGGATGATGTCGGCGAGATCCCGGTTGTGGTGCAGGGTCTCCCACTCGCGATGCCCGGTCAGCCGGCCCATGTTGGGCGTCGGGCGGCCTTCGTACTCCGGCCGGAACGCCTTGATGTCGGTCCAGGCGCAGGTTTCGGAGCAGTAGGTTCGCCACTGACCGTCGACCTTCTCGGTCACCATGTCCTCGCGGATCAGGGCCGGCACCATACAGGTCCAGCACCGGTGCGGGTACTGGTAGTCGACGTCTTCGAAGGCGATCGGCTTGTTCTTGCCGGGGTAGCGCAGGCGGTTGTAGTTCTCCCACCACTTGCCGTACTTGTTGTACCAGCCGGGGTACTTCTCCTCGAACCACTCGAAGTCGGTGTCCGTCATCGGGTCGA
>JAWWOY010000749.1:0-2605 GCA_033851195.1 Kribbellaceae bacterium
GGCCTCGTGCTTGCCGTGACCGCCGGACTGTTCAGGCTGGGAGAGAACATCGTCGACTCAAACATGGCGATTCTCCGGGCAGTGCCGACGCTGGCTCTGCTGCCCATCTTCATCATCTGGTTCGGGATCGGCGAGCAGCCGAAGATCATGCTGATCGCAGTCGGCGTGACCGTGCAGACGTACATCACCTCCTACAGCGCGATCCGCAGCGTCGACAAAGGTCTGGTGGAGGCGGTGCAGACGTTCGGCGTCGGCCGTCTCGGGCTCATCCGGCTCGTCATCGTCCCCGGCGCGATTCCCGGGTTCCTGACCGGACTGCGCTTCGCCTTGGCGGGTTCGTGGTTGAGCCTGATCTACGCGGAGACGCTGAACGCCTACCAGGGCCTGGGCCGGATGATGAACGACGCTCGCGATTACGGGCAGCTCGATGTCGTCTTCGTCATTCTCTCCATCTACGCGGTGCTGGGCTTCGGTTGTTATGCCCTCGTCAACCTTCTCGAGCGCAGGCTGCTGACTTGGCGACGCTCCTTCGGCGGTGAGGAATGACCGACACAGTGTCTGTGCCACTGCCGGCCGAGACCGTCCCGGCAACCAGGAACGACGCGGCGATCATCGCCCGGGACGTTCGGCGTCAGTTCGACGGACGAGTCGTACTCGATGGGTTCGATCTGCGAGTCCGCCGTGGCGAGTTCGTCGCTCTGCTTGGCCGGAGCGGCTCCGGCAAGAGCACCTTCCTCCGCGCACTCGCCAATCTCGACCGAGAGGTCGAGGGCGACATCCGGGTCCCCGCGGCGCGATCCGTCGTCTTTCAGGAGCCGAGGCTGTTGCCCTGGAAGCGGGTTCTGCCGAATGTGACCGTCGGATTGCCGCGAGGCTCTGCGACTCAGGAGCGAGGCATCGCCGCGCTGGCGGAAGTCGGATTGGCCGGCCATGAACATGACTGGCCTCGGACCCTGTCCGGCGGCGAGGCGCAGCGCGCCAGCCTGGCTCGCGCGCTCGTTCGCGAGCCTGAACTGCTCCTGCTCGACGAACCCTTCGGCGCGCTGGATGCGCTCACTCGCATCCGGATGCACGTCCTGCTGCGCCGTCTGTACGAAGCGCATCGACCGGCGGTCCTGTTCGTCACGCACGACGTCGACGAGGCGATCCTGCTGTCCGAGCGCTTGCTCGTCCTCACCGACGGACGGATCTCCTTCGACGAGCAGGTCGATGCGCGGGCGCGGCAACGTGACACCACCGCTTTCAGTGCGCTGCGCTCGCGGCTGCTCACCGAACTCGGGGTCGACAGCCAGTCGGCATCGTCGCCGGCAGGCCGATGACCTGCCGGGCCCAACCATCAGCTCACGAAGACTCCCAGGAGGAATGACGATGCAAAGACCGACACCCGCGCTGCTCGTGGTCGCATTGACGACGACGCTGCTGGCGGCGTGCGGGTCGGCGACCAATTCCGCCGGTGCCGCGCCGCAGGACTGGGCGAAGCTGGCCGACCCGACCAAGACGGCCGGTATTCCCAACGGTGTCACTCTCCGGTTCGCTGACCAGAACGACAGCTTCAAGCAACCGTGGGAGCTGTCTGGCGTCGGCCAGGGTGCGCCGTACCAGGTCAGCTGGTCGACGTTCAGCGGTGGTCCGCCGGTACTGGAGGCGATCAGGTCCGGCGCGGCCGATGTCGGAACGGTGGGGGAGAACGTCCTTCCGATCGCGCTTGCCAACACTCCGGACAAGGACTGGGTCCTGGTGGGAGCGTTCGCCAATGACGGGGGAGGTACCTATCTCGCTGTCCACGAGGGCAGCGGTATCAAGAAGGTCGCCGACCTCAGAGGCAAGAAGGTCGCCTTCCCGCCGGGCACTGGCCGCCAGGTCTTCGTTGCGCGCGTATTGGAGGCGGCGGGCCTGAGCCTCAACGATGTTCAGCGCGTAGAGGTGCCAGGCACCGAAGTCGGTCCCGTCTTCGCATCCAATCGGGTGGACGCCGCCGCGCTCCTGGGCGCCCAGAAGATCAAGAGCAACAAGCCCGTCGTACTCACCGGCAGCAGAGGGTACGGCGGAGCGCTCAGCGTGCTGGTTACCCGCCGCTCGGTGCTCGCGGACCCGGCCAAGGCCGCCGCTCTCGGCGACTTCGTCCAACGGAATGTCGCGAGCACGAACTGGGTGAGCAAACACCCCGACGCGCTGATCAAGGCGCAGTACGTCGAGAAGCAGGGCCTGACCGCGGATCAGGGCAAGGAACTGCTCGACGACGCGGGACCAACAGTCTGGCGGCCCGTCGACCCGACGGTGATCGCCTACGAGAAGAGCGTCGGCACCCTGCTGACCAGGATCGGCATCACGAAGACGACAGCGAGCCAGGACGGGCTGTTCGATCCCCGGTACAACGCTGACGTGACCGCTCAGAACACCTTCGACGGGGTGAGTGTCAAGCCACTCCCCCAATGAAATCCCGGCGATCGCTATCGGAGCGCCGCCGCGAGCAGTTCAACGACCCCGGCCGGGCAGCCCGGCCGGACAGGAGGAGAAACCATGACCGTGACCAACAACGACGTCGACCTCGACGTCCGCCCGCTCTCGGGCTGGACGGGCGCCGAGATCCATGGGGTCGATCTTG
>JAWWOY010000753.1:0-3465 GCA_033851195.1 Kribbellaceae bacterium
CGGCCACGAGCAGCGCCAGGAAGCGGCTGTCGAACCGCTCGTTGACGTAATCGGCGGCGGTGACGTGGCCGCGGTTTCGGGCCACCTGCCACAGGCGCGGCATCAGCAGGTAGACGAGCGGGTAGACGAGGATCGTGTAGGGGATCGCGAAGAGCCCGATCGCTCCCTTGCCGAACACGAGCGCGGGCACGGCGATGAAGGTGTACGCCGTGTAGATGTCGCCGCCGAGCAGGAACCAGGTGATGAAGGTGCCGAAGCCGCGGCCGCCGAGGCCCCACTCGTCGAGGCTCTCGGGCGCGCCGGTCCGGCGCCAGCGGGCGGCCATGAAGCCCATCACCGTGACCGCGGCGAAGATCACTACGACGATGATCAGCTGAACCCACTGGACGCCTTTCACTGTCCCTGCCCCTTCGCCCCGGGGAGTCCTTCGGCCGCGCGACGCTTCCGTTCCTCCCGCATCACCACTCGATAGCAGATGCTCACCAAGATCGCGGAGATGAACACCCACAACAGCTGGTACCAGTAGAAGAAGGGGAAGCCCCAGAGCCGGGGTTCGTCCTTCGCGTAAGTGGAGACCAGGAGCGGCACGACGACCGAGATCGCCAGCAGTACGCCGGAGATCCAGTACGCCGGCTTGACCGCGGCCAGTTTGGACACAGGTACCTCCTCGGGACACAGCTGCAACGCAGGAACGCTACCGCTAGCCCGGTCCCTCAGGAATGGCTGGCGGCGGGTCGGTAGATATAGGGCTGCGAGGCGCGGACGGCCTCGGTGAGCATCAACAGCAGATCGGCCCGGGCTTCGATCGAGCGGCCGAACAACTCGTCGTCGCCGGGGATCGGGAAGCCCTTCACGCCGATCGCGAGTTGGCTGAGCAGCACGTGCAGCACGCCGCGGGCGTTGAAGACCGACGGGGTCGGCCACTCGGGCAACGTCTCGTGCATCAGTGGCTGCTGCGCCGCCGTCGCCGCGATCGGTTTCAGCCAGCGCTCCAGCTCGTCGCTGGTGAGCATGTTGCGGTGCAGCACCGTCATCACCGCGTGCGCGACCCGGTCATGCTCCTCGTGCAGCCATCGGTACGGCGTGTCCTTGACGATGCGATCGGCCAGGACGTCAAGCAATGCGCGCAGTACCCCGGCGTCGCAGTGCCGGGACCGGGCCAGGGCGCCGATCGCGTCCGCGCCGTGGGCCACCGCGTGGGCCCAGCCGCAGTCGGCGACAAAACCGCGCAGGTCGCGCTCGCGCAACATCCAGGTGGCGAGCCGGTCGCCCCAGCGCATCACCACCTCGTCGTGCACCAGGAACTCGGCGTTGTCGCGGTGGATCACCTCGGCCAGGGTCAGCGCGGTGAAGGAGCGGCGGAACACCGTGTCGGTGCCGTCCTCCCCGAGGCCGTACGCGAGCCCGGCGCAGAGACCGTCACCGAAACCCGGCAGCAGGTCGTCGTAGACGCCGCGCTCGAGCCAGGTGGCCAGCGTCGGGTAGGCGAGCGAGTCACGGATCTGCGGATTCGTGCTGGCGAGGCCTCGCACGAGCTCCTCGGTGAGGTCCGTCAGGGCACGCTCGCGGGGTACCGCGTAGTCCGCAGCCATCACGTCCTGCCAGTACGTCGACTCCACCCTTGCATCCTTTCATTAGCTCCCGCTTCGGCAACACCCATCCGCGTTTCTGTCGAGCCACCAGTGTTCTGTCCAGCCACCACGGCCCACCTGGCCACTGGACTTATTGCGCGGCTTTCGGGTTCGGGACACTAGGCTCAACCTTGTGCCGTCGCTGACAGACGTGGTTCGCAATCACACGACGCTGGACCAGGCGGACCTGGACCGGTTGCAACTGCTGGTGTCCGACTGGCAGATGATGGCCGACCTCTCCTTCGCCGACCTGGTGCTGTGGCTGCCGGACACCGAAGGGCTCGGGTTCTGGGCCGGGGCGCAGACGCGGCCGACGACCGGGCCGACGGCGTACCTGGACGACATCGTCGGCAGCTTCATCCCGCGGGACCGCCGGCCGATGCTGGACCAGGCGTACGACGGCGGCCGGATCTTCCGCGAGGGCGACCCGGAGTGGCGCGACGACGTACCGGTCCGGGTCGAGACGATCCCGGTACGCCGCGGCAGCCGGGTGATCGCGGTGATCGCGCGGAACACCAACCTGCTGGGGGTTCGGACGCCAGGCCGGCTGGAGATCGCCTACCTGCAGAGCGCGACCGACCTGGCCCGGATGATCAACGACGGCGTCTTCCCGTACGGCGGCGAGCGGCTGCTGTCCAGTTCACCGAGGGTCGGGGATGGGTGTATCCGGGTCGACCGCTACGGCATGGTGACGTTCGCCAGCCCGAATGCGTTGTCCGCGTACCGCCGGATGGGACTGATGACGGACCTGGTCGGCAGCCGGCTGAAGGACATCACCGGTGAGCTGCTCCAGGCCACGGAGAAGGTGGACGACGTGCTGGGGTCGGTCCTGACCGGCCGGGCCGCCAAGGAGTTGGAGATCGAGAACCCGGTGGCGACGCTGTTCCTGCGGGCGATCCCGCTGCGGGCCGAGGGCGAGCACGTGGGTGCGCTGATCCTGCTCCGGGACGTGACCGAGTTGCGGAGCCGGGAGCGGGAACTGGTGACCAAGGAGGCGACCATCCGGGAGATTCACCATCGCGTCAAGAACAACTTGCAAACGGTGGCCGCGCTACTGCGGATGCAGGGACGCCGCATCACCGTGCCCGAGGCGCAGACGGCGCTGGCCGAAGCTGTCCGCCGGGTGGGGTCGATCGCGATCGTGCACGAGACTCTGTCGGAGTCTTTCGACGAGCACGTCGATTTCGACGATGTGGCAGACCGGGTGGCGGAGATGGTTGCCGACGTATCCAGCGTCGCGACCGAGGTGGAGACTCGCCGGACCGGGTCGTTCGGCGTCCTGGACTCCGAGGTGGCGACGCCGCTGGCGATGGTCCTGACCGAACTGATGCAGAACTCCGTGGAGCACGCTTTCGGGACCCGGTCGGGCACCATCGAGCTGGCCGCGCAACGTTCGCTGGGGCGGCTCCGGGTCTCGGTCACCGACGACGGCGACGGGTTGCCGGACGGGTTCGACTCCGAGATCTCCGGCAATCTGGGTCTGTCGATCGTGCGCACCCTGGTCATCGGTGAACTTGACGGGATCCTCGGGTTCGGCCCCCGGAAGGACGGGCCCGGAACAACGGTGGTGCTGGACATTCCGGTGAAGGAGTGAGGGGGGCGGGAAATCAACCGGAAATCAAACGGCCCCGCGGATCCCGCGGGGCCTCGTCGTGTTGCTGGTATCAAGCAGTGCGGATGCGAGCGCGGGCGTTGCGGCGCTTCAGGGCGCGTCGCTCGTCCTCACTCAGGCCGCCCCAGACACCGTGGTCCTGGCCGGCCTCCAATGCCCAGGCAAGGCACTGTTCACGCACGTCGCAGCGACGGCACACCTGCTTGGCCTCCTCGATCTGCA
>JAWWOY010000765.1:0-9230 GCA_033851195.1 Kribbellaceae bacterium
CAACGAATGGCTGGCGGCACCGCCGAGAACCGGCAGGGTCAGACCGATACCAAGCCCGACCAGAACGGCGAAGGGCAGCCAATGCGTCGCCCAATGCGGCGTACCGTCCACGAACAGCGCGTACGCCGAAACGCCGGCGGCGTAGGCGACCGAACCCGCCATCAGCACCGGGCGATGGCCGATCCGGCCGGCGAGTCCGCTTGCGGGGCGGGCGACGAGCGTGGTGATGATCGGGCTCGGGCTGACCGCCAGCGCGGTCCGGAGCACCGAGTAGTGCCACACCGTCTGCAGGAAGATCACCCCGGCGAGCAGTACGGCGAAGAACGCGGTCGAGAACAGCAGCGTCGCGATGTTCGTCAGCGAGTACTCGCGCACCTTGAACAGAGCCAGATCCACCACCGGCCGGGCCGTCGTCCTGGATCGCCAGACGAACACGGGAACCAGCAGAGCGGCCACTACGAAGCCACCCAGCACCCACGGGTCGTTCCACCTCCGCTCGGGACCCTCGATGATCGCGAAACTGAGGGCGCCAGGCACCGCCGCGACCAGCAGGACCTCGAACGGGTCGGGGATCCCGGCCGCCGCCGGATCACGCGACTCCGTCAGCAGCCGCAGGCCAACCACGAGGATCACCGCGCAGACCGGCACGTTGACCAGGAACACCCAGCGCCAGGAGGCGTACTGGGTGAGCAGCGCACCCAGCGTCGGGCCGAACGCGGCCGCCGCCGCTGCCATCGCTCCCCAGGTGCCGACCGCCAGAGAGCGTCGAGCCACGGGGAAATGCGGCAGGATCAGAGCGAGTGAGCTTGGTACCACCAGGGCGGCGAAGACGGCCTGCAAAGCCCGGCCGCCGATCAGTACGCCGGTGTTCGGAGCCGCGCCGCACAGCGCACTGGTGATGGCGAAACCGACCGAGCCGACCAGGAAGATTCGCTTGCGGCCATAGGTGTCGGCGAGCCGTCCGGCCGGGATCAGGAACGCCGCGAAGACCAGGCTGTAGGCGTTCAGCACCCAGGCCAGATGGCCCGTGCTGGTGTGGAAACTGCGGCTGATCGTCTCGAACGCGACGTTGACGATCGTCGTGTCGAGGAAGACCACGAACGCCCCGAGGCTGGCGAGTGCCAGCACCCGTAGGGCATGCCGCTTCGTCACCGCCTCGTCGGCCGGACTCGCCGTCGCTAGCTCAGTTCCGGACACGAGACCCCCGGTGGGTTGTGATTTCCAACTGACAGCGTGACACTAACAAGAGTGCGTTGGGAAACACAACCGACTAGGCTGCGAAGTATGGACATGAGTGAGATGGCGGATCGGCCGGTCGCGGTCAGGCCGTGCCCGGTGGCCGCATCGCTGGAGGTCCTGGGGGAGCGCTGGAGTCTGCTGGTGATCCGGGAGCTGGGCTACGGGGTGCACCGGTTCGACCGGCTCGTCGGTTTCACCGGCGCCTCGCGCGACATCCTGGCCGACCGGCTGCGCAAGCTCGAGGCCGCCGGAGTGGTTGAGCGCCGGCAGTACAGCGAGCACCCGCCACGCTACGAGTACCACCTCACCGAGGCCGGCCAGGAGCTGTTCCCGGTGATGATGTCGCTGGCGCAATGGGGCGCGAAGTGGGCGAACCAGCCGAAGGTGGCCCGCCTGACCCATGAATGCGGTCACGCCCTCGAGGTCGACCTGAACTGCCGACACTGTGGCGCGCCGGTCACCCGCGGCACCATGCACACCGTGCTGCCGGAGGCCTGATTCCTGCAACCAAGGGCAGGCTCAGCTGGTCCCGGCGTCCGCGTCGGCGGCCTCTACCTCTTCGCGGCTGATGCCGAGTAGGTAGAGGATCGTGTCCAGGTAAGGCACGCTCAGGTGGGTGTCGGCCGCTTCCCGCACCACCGGCTTGGCGTTGAAGGCGACACCAAGACCTGCCGCGGCCAGCATGTCGAGGTCATTCGCGCCGTCGCCGATCGCGACCGTCTGAGAGAGCGGGGTCCCGCTGGCCGCGGCGAACCGGCGCAGCGCGGTCGCCTTCCCGGCCCGGTCGACGATGTCGCCGAGAACCTTGCCGGTGAGCTTGCCGTCGACGATCTCCAGCTCATTCGCGGCAGCGAAATCTATGCCGAGCTCCGCGGCCAGCTTGTCGGTGATCTGGCTGAAGCCGCCGCTGACGATGGCGAACTGGTACCCGAGCCGCTTCAACGTCCGGACCAGCGTCCGTGCCCCCGGTGCCAGCTCGATCGCGTGGAACACCTCGTCCAACGTCGAGGCGGGCAGGCCCGTCAGCGTCGCGACCCGGTGCCGGAGCGACTCGGCGAAGTCGAGTTCACCCCGCATCGCCTGCTCGGTGACCGCGGCGACCTCCTCGAGCCGGCCGGCGTGCTCGGCGAGCATCTCGATCACCTCGCCCTGGATCAGGGTCGAGTCCACGTCCATCACGATCAGCCGCTTGGCGCGGCGGTACAGACCACCGGCCTGTACGGCGACGTCCAGGCCCTGCGCGACACCTTCGAGCGCGAGCACAGCCCGCAGCGCATCCGGATCGGCTCCGGAGACGGCGATCTCCATCGCAGTGACGGGGTAGCGCGCCATCCGGCTGATCCGGTCGATGTTCGCGCCCGTGTCGGCGATCCGCCCCGCGATGGCTGCCAGCCCGGCGGCCGACAGTGGATTGCCGATCACCGTCACCTGGCTGCGGCCTTTACGGCGAGGCTCGTTGTCGCCGACGCCGTGCGAGATGTGGATCTCGACTTCCAGGCCTTCGGCGAGCGTGGCCAGTTCCGCGCGCAGCGACGCGTCGCTCCGGGGGGCGGTGAGCAGCACGCCGAGCACCAGGCGGCCGCGCAGCACCACTTGTTCGGCGTCGATCACGTCGAGGCCCTTGCCGGCCAACGTCGACAGTACGGCGGAAGTGAGGCCCGGGCGGTCCGCACCGGTCAACGTGACCAGCATGGTCGGGCGGTCGGGAGGGGGTGCGTCGTACTCGGCCTGTCCAGTCATGGCAAGGATGACGCTATCGCGAAAGGTGGTTAGCGGCAGGCGGTCCACATGCCGCGACGAGTGCACGCCGGGCGGCCGCGGCCAGAGCGAGCAACGTGCGGCGTCTGGCATCGGCTTCCGCGCCGGTCACCGCGGCACCGTCGTCGTCCAGGGCAGCATCGGCGATGGCCAGGCAACGGCGGGCGGTGGCTGCCGTCTTCACTGCTCGGGACTCGTAGCCCGGGGCAAGATCGTCGCCCTTGCCGGAGCCGATCCGGCGGATGTCGATCAGCGCATCCGCGACCTCCGGCTTCCACTTCGCGACATCCAGGGCGGCGAGTGACTCCGCTGCCTCGATCAGCGCGAGCCGCAGGCCACGATCGGCGTCGCCGAGATCGGCAGGCGCCGGACTGCTGGCCGGCAACACCGTCCACTGCACGGCCGGTCCGACGTACGCGGGAACGAGGCCGATCTCGGTCCCGGTCAGTACGACGGCCTCGCCGGACTCCAGCGCCGCTTCATTGAAGGGCGGCGGCCCCGCAAGCCCGATCGGATCGCCCGGTACCGGCAGGGCGAGATGGGCCTGGGTGGCGCCGGCGGTCCGCAGCAGGTTGAGCGCGACCGGCAGCGTGGTCGGCGCCGGATGCGCGGCCAGGCCGGACACGTGATGCCCGACATCGTCGGCGAGGATCCGGCGCGCCGCGGTATCCGGATCGCAGGCACCGGCCAGCATCGCGTTCGCCCAGACGGTGAAACGCACCGAGGCAGCAGTGGTCAGCACGCCCGACAGTCTCCCACTGACCAGCAACTGAGCAGCAACAGCCCGGACACGGCCAGGGTCGTCACGGCCAGGCTGGTGCGACCCCGTAGGTTTTGTCCATGACTGCAGTGGTGGAACTGGCCGAGGTCTCCGTCGTCCGGGGCGGTTCGCGTCTGGTGGACGCCATCGACTGGGTCGTGGACGAGGCCGACCGGTGGGTGGTGATCGGCCCGAACGGCGCAGGCAAGACGACCCTGCTGCAAGTCCTGGCAGCCCAGATGCACCCCACCACCGGTGTTGCCGGGGTCCTCGGCGAAGTGCTCGGCACGGTCGACGTGTTCGAGCTGCGGCCCCGGATCGGCCTGACCAGCGCCGCCCTCGCGGACCGCCTGCCGCGCTCGGAGCGAGTCTCCGACGTCGTCGTCTCCGCCTCGTACGCCGTCCTCGGCCGGTGGCGCGAGGAGTACGACGAGATGGACCACCAGCGGGCGAAGGAACTGCTCACCGGGCTGGGCATCGGCCACTTGAGCGACCGCACCTTCGGCACTCTGTCGGAGGGCGAGCGCAAGCGGGTCCAGATCGCCCGGGCCTTGATGACCGATCCCGAGCTGATGCTGCTCGATGAGCCGGCCGCGGGTCTGGACCTCACCGGTCGCGAGCAGTTGGTCCATTCACTCAGCTCGATCGCGACCGCCGAGGGGGCACCGGCGATGGTGCTGGTGACGCACCACGTCGAGGAGATCCCGCCCGGTTTCACCCATGCTCTGCTGCTGAAGAAGGGCCGTGTGATCTCGGCCGGCCCGATCGAGCAGGCACTGACCGCGCAGACCCTGAGCGACACCTTCGACCTCGCCCTGAGCCTCGACCACCGCGACGGCCGCTGGTCCGCCCGCGCCCTCTGAACCCTCCGCACCCCGGGCCGTTGCGCAACTTGTGCCCGTCGCGCGCCGTTCGCCACCCGTTCAGCCCCTGAACCTGGCTACTCTGGCGTAATGATGGATTGGCTGAGGGACAACGTCTGGGCTGCCTGGCTAGCCATCGCCGTTGTGCTCGGTCTGGCCGAACTGGCGTCGCTCGACTTCACCCTGCTGATGCTGGCTGCCGGGGCGATCACCGCCGCGGGGGTGGGAGCGCTGTTCCCGCACGTGCTCTGGCTGCAGATCGTGATCGGCCTGATCACCTCGGCCACGATGCTGGCCGCGATCCGCCCGTTGCTGGTGCGCAAGCTCCACCACGGCGGTGAGCTGAAGACCGGTACCGCGCACGTGATCGGCCGCAATGGCGTCGTGGTCAAGGAGATCCACCCGGACGGTGGTGGCTCGATCAAACTGGGCGGCGAGCTGTGGACGGCCCGCCCGTACGACGAAATGTCGACGATCCCGCCGGGCACCCGTGTCGAGGTGATGGCGATCGACGGCGCGACCGCGGTGGTCTACCCGATCGGCGAGCCGCTGAACCCGCACCCGGAGCTCGGCCCCAACACCTGACGGATCAGCCGGCTGCCGGCGATTGAGCCGTTGCCCGGCGCCTTGCGGCGCCTTACCCGGGGCGACGTACTGTCGGAAGTGAAAGGTCGGACGGACTGTCGGTCACGCTCCCTGAAGGTTCCTTCAAGTGTGGCCCGATCGTGAGGGAACCGCGGTAGCCGGTGCACCGTCGATAGGCAAGACTGTCCGTTCGTTGGGTTCTGTCGAGTAGGAGGGTCCCGTGACCGCGTTCCTCATAGTGTTGGCTCTGATCGCCTTGTTGGTGGTAGTGACACTGGTCAAGTCCGTCCGGGTGGTGCAGCAGCAGACGGTCGGCATCGTGGAGCGGTTCGGAAAGTTCAAGGTCGGCCTGCAGCCCGGGCTGAACCTGCTGACCCCGTTCGTGGACAAGGTCCGCTATACGATCGACATGCGCGAGCAGGTCGTCGCGTTCCCGCCGCAGGGCGTCATCACCGAGGACAACTTGATGGTGTCGATCGACTCCGTCATCTATTTCCAGGTGAACGATCCGGTCCGGGCGACGTACGAGATCTCGAACTACATCCAGGCCATCGAGCAGCTGACCATGACCACGCTGCGGAACATCATCGGTGGCATGGACCTGGAGCAGACGCTGACCAGCCGCGAGGAGATCAACGAGAAGCTCCGCTACGTGCTGGACGAGGCGACCGGCAAGTGGGGCATCCGGGTGAACCGGGTGGAGCTCCGCTCGATCGACCCGCCGCCCTCGATCCAGGACTCGATGGAGAAGCAGATGCGCGCCGACCGTGACAAGCGCGCCGCCATCCTGACCGCCGAAGGTATGCGCCAGTCGGCCGTCCTGTCCGCCGAGGGCCAGAAGCAGTCCGCCATTCTGACCGCGCAGGGTGACCGCGAGTCGCGCATCCTGCGAGCCCAGGCCGAGCGGGAAGCCCGGATCCTGAAGGCACAGGGTGAGGCGCAAGCCATCACCACCGTGTTCAACGCGATCCACGCCGGCAAGCCGGATCAGGGTCTGCTGGCTTACCAGTACCTGCAGATGCTGCCGTCGATCGCGCAGGGCGACTCGAACAAGCTGTGGATCATTCCGAGCGAGATCGGCAAGGCGATGGAGGGCCTGGGCAGCGCCGTCGGCCAGATCACCGGCATCACCCAGAAGGCCGAAGGCCCGTTCCCCGAGCCCGACCTGGGCAATGGACAGGTGGCCGAGGTGGAGGCCGGTGTCGGTGTTGGTTCGGCCGTCACTCCCGATGCAGCCGTCGCCGAGGCCGACCACGCCGTACAGGAGGCCATCGCGGCCGCCCAGAATGCGGCCGTCGGTTCCGGCAAGCCAGGTGTGAACCCGGCCGTCACGGCATCAGCGGAGCCGACGGTCCCACCGCCCGCCGAGCCCCCGCTGGAGCGCTGACCCACCGGTACGACGAACCGTCCCATCAAGATCACAGCCCGGCTCGCACCCTCGAGGTGTAGCCGGGCTGTGACGTTGACTGCATCTATGCGCCCATCGTCTGGACTCACGGGCGTAACGGGCATACAGGTGCGTAGAGTCTGACATCGATGACATGGTTCGAGGCGCTGATCGTCCTGGTGGCAGGGATAGGCGCAGGCACGATCAACGCGGTGGTCGGTTCCGGCACTCTGCTGACGTTCCCGGCCCTGCTTGCCGTCGGCATCCCGCCGGTGCTCGCCAACGTGAGCAATACCGTCGGGCTGTCTCCCGGCACAGCCGCCGGCGCCCTCGGCTACCGACGTGAGCTGGCGGGACAGCGCGGCCGGATGCTCCGTCTGGTGCCGGCTTCGTTACTCGGCGGCATCGTCGGGGGAGTGCTGCTGCTGAAGCTGCCGAACTCGGCCTTCCACGCGGTGGTCCCGGTACTGATCCTGCTCGGCTGTGCACTGGTGATCCTGCAGCCCTGGCTGTCGAAATGGATCGTCGCTCCCGCGCACCATCATCGCGGCCATTGGTGGGTCATGCCGGCCGTCTTCGCCACCGGTGTGTACGGCGGCTACTTCGGTGCCGCGCAGGGAGTCCTGCTGGTAGCGATCCTGGGATTGGGCCTGGACTCCAATCTGCAGCGGATGAACGCCCTGAAGAACGTGCTGGCGACCGCCGTGAACAGCGTCGCGGCGATCCTCTTCATCGCCGTGTCCCACGTGGATTGGCTGGCCGCCGGCCTGATCGCGGTCGGCTCGACCATCGGCGGTTTCCTCGGTGCCAGGTACGGCCGGAAGCTCCCGCCGCTCGCATTGCGCGGCCTGATCGTGCTGATCGGCCTCATCGCCGTCGTGACGATGGTGTTCTAGGACGCTAGCGCGGCTGCTGCTCGAGACCGGCGATCAGCACGTTCAGCCCGTAGTCGAACTGTTCGTCGCCACCCGTGGTGCGGGACAGCTCGGGAGCCAGCTCGACGACCGTGGGGAAGTCGCTGGCCGAGAGTGACTCCCTGGCGGCCCGGAGCCGTCGCCAGGCCTCGGGATCGCGTCGCTCGGCGGCCATCTGGATCTCCCAGGACGTCGCGCCGAGCACAAAGGTGAACAGCGTGGTGTGAGTCCGCGCCGCCGTCTCCGCGTCGAACCCGGCCGACCGCAGTACGCCGAGCAGGCCTTCGGCCATCCGGGCCGTCTCGTGCCCGCTGAGCGGCCTGCCGGCCAGTAGTTGCACAAGGCAAGGATGCTGCAGCATCAGCCGGCGCAGACCTCGGCAGACCGCCCGGATCTGGTCCGGCCATGGTTCCCCCGCCGGCACCTCTGTACCCAAGGCCATCAGGTGGTCGCGCACCGCGTCGTACAGCTCGTCCTTGTTCCGGAAGTAGGTGTAGATGGCCATCGGGCCGGCGCCCAGTTCGGCGGCGAGGCCGCGGATGCTGAAGGCGTCGGTGCCCTTGGCCTCCATCAGGTCCAGCGCGGTCTGCACGATCAGCGCCGGGCTGAGCGTGTTCCGCGGCGTCCTGGGCCGGACGGCTGGCATGGTCGTCTCCTTGCGGACAGCGATGCAGGTCACATGCAACTCACACCGAGAAGCTATAACGTACGATGTACAGTACACCGTAGAGAAGTAATCCACCAAGAAGGGATGCCTGCCTTGCGAGCTGTGCAGATCACGGAGTTCGGTGGCCCCGAGGTCCTCGAGGTCAAGGAAATCGAGGAGCCCGTGCCGGGCGAGGGGCAGGTTCTGATCACCGTCGACCGGGCCGGCGTCAACTACGCCGACACCCACCAGATCGAGGACAGCTACCTGGCGAAGTCGTCGCTGCCGCTGGTTCCCGGAGGTGAGGTGGTCGGCCACGCCGAGGACGGCCGTCGGGTCGTCGCGCTGGTCGGCTCGGGCGGTTACGCGGCGAAGGCGGTCGCCCACGCGGCCTACGTGTGGGACGTGCCCGACTCGGTGAGTGACGGCCAGGCGCTGTCACTGGTGTTGCAGGGCACCACCGCATGGCATCTGCTCAAGACCTCCACCCACTTGAAAGACGGCGACTCCGTCCTCGTGCACGCCGGGGCTGGTGGCGTCGGCTCGCTGGCCGTCCAGTTGGCAAAGCTCTGGGGTGCAGGTCGAGTGATCGGCACCGCCTCGTCGGAGCAGAAGCGCCAGCAGGTGCTGGAGCTCGGTGCCGACGCTGCGATCGACGGCGAGCCGGAGGGCCTGAAAAACCGCATCATCGAGGCCAACGACGGCAAGCCCGTGGACATCGTGCTGGAGATGGTCGGCGGGCGGACGTTCGACGAGTCGTTCGCCGCGCTGGCCCGCTTCGGCCGGCTGGTGACGTTCGGTGCCGCCTCTCGCGAGAGCGCGAAGCCGCTCGATCCGAGCCGCCTGATGAAGGGTTCCAAGACCGTCGCCGGCTTCTGGCTGGCGGACGCCTTCGCGAACCCGGCGCTACTGTCCGGCCCGCTGTCGGAGCTGTTCGACCTGACCGCGAGTGGCAAGCTGCGCCCGCTGGTCGGTGGCGAGTACGCGTTGTCCGACATCGCCACCGCCCACGAGGACATGCGCGCCCGTCGTACCGTCGGCAAGCTCTTGCTCGACCCCACTCGCTGATATCGCAGTT
>JAWWOY010000793.1:0-7099 GCA_033851195.1 Kribbellaceae bacterium
CAACTTCGACCGTAGCCACGCACCCCGGTACGACGCGCCCATCGGCCCCGACGAGGTCTACGACCAGGAAGCGGACGAAGCCGCCTACAACGAGGCCATGTACAACGGCTACGAGGACGGCGACGAAGCGTCCACAGACCGCTCGGAAGGAACCCCTGACGTGCGCCAACGGCAAGGTGCCGGCAAGAAGGAGCACGTCGCATGAGATGGTCGCGCAGGCTCAGAACTGCGCTGACCGTCCTCGCAATCTCCTTCGTGATCACCAGTCAGGTGGCCCTGGCTGCCGGCGGGCAGCCGCAGCCGACTACCCCCACAGGTTTCGGCGACCTTCTGCCGACTCCGGACCTGACGCATGGCGATACGCGCACGCTTTTCGAGCAATACAACCCAATGGCGTACGGCCTGGACTACGAAGGGAGCTTCTCGGATCCCTTTCGGCCGGTATTCAACGCTTTCGCTCAGATGTTGATGCTTTATGTCGTTGCAGCGACGCGGGCGGCTATCGCCATTGGTTGGTGGCTGTTTTCCTTCACCGATATCCGTCCCCTGATGGATTCGACCGCGGCCGCCATCGGCAACACAAGCACGCAGCTCACCGGATGGCTTCTGCCATCAGCCCTGGCACTTGGGGGCGTCGCGGCCTACGTCCAGCGTCGGTCGAGCGGCACCGCGATGGGGCAACTCGTCTGGGTCTTCGCTGCGGGCATCCTTGCTGTCAGCCTGGCGCTTGGGCCTGCTACCTGGTTGAAGGGAGTGGACGGCGCTCGACAGGTGGGTGCCCAGACTGTAATGGGCGCGTCGGACCAAGTCGTCGGCCACACGATGAAGACACCCATCGAGATGCCTGAGCCGGCCTTTCCCGGGTCGGCGCGGGATACCATGCTTCGCAAGTCCGGTGACGCCGCATGGCGTGGTTTCGCCGTGACGCCATGGTGCATCGCAGAGTTCGGCTCCTTGGAAGCGTGTAAGCGCTACGGCAAGGGCATGCTCGACACGGGCGTCGACCAGACCAAGCGCTTGGACTACATCAACGGCGCGGTCTCCACGGCGGAAGGCGGCAATGGCACGCCCACAGTGAAGTGGGCAAAGGGTGAGAACCCGTTTGGTCGAATCGGCGTTCTCATCGTGGCCGCCGTCGCAGCGACCTTGTTCGCGTTCCTCAACATCGGCTTGGCCGTCACCGCGTTGATGGCCTTCGTCGGCTGCCTCGTCATGTTGGTGGTGGGGGTAATCTTCGCTTGCCTATTCATCATCCCCGGGCGATCACGACAATGGGGCATGAACTGGCTTGAAGCCTTGTTGGGTTTGGTGCTGCAATCGGTCGCCGCCATGCTCGTCTTCGGTATAGCGCTGTCCATGCTGACCGCCGTGTTCGGCTTGAGTGAGAGCCTTGGCTGGCTACCGGTTACTGGTCTTGCCCTCGTCGTCCTCATCGCCGCGTTCCGCTTAAGGCGGCTGCTTGAGTCCCTGACAACAATGATGCGCCCAGGGGTTGGCAGCATGATGATGGGCTCGTTCGCCCGCCGCGGCGCAGTGCAAGCAGTGCGACGCGTCATGACGGCGATTCGCAGTCGGGGCGCGACACCAACCGTCGGTGAGCGGCAGAATGAACGTGGCAGGTCGACCGGGGGTGACGACGTAAGCGGACGTGCAGGGGCGAGTCGGATCTACAGAACGATGCCGACTGGTGTCTCCAGTCGATCACCGCGGACTGAAGGGGAGGCGGAGCGTTCGGCTGGGAAGACCCGCAAGCCCGGAGAATCGTCGTCGCCCGGTCTGGGGGGCGGATCGACGATGCGACTCGGAGGGCGAGGCGATTCGGCGGGTCGGACAAACGGCCGCGGTACGCCGTCCACCGGGGGCGTAAGGGCGGGGTCTGGGACAGGGTCTCCGAATGGTCGTAGTAGGGACATCTACCAGGGCGGCACGCTCGAGCAGGGCAAGGTGCCTGGCGCTGGTAGCCGAGGTTCGACGGAAAGAAGTTCTGGGCGCCAGGCGCGGGCTTCTACTACGGCCGCTCAGCTTCGACAGGGGCGCTATGAGTCGCGCTCTTATGTCTATTCGGCAAGTCTGAGGGAAGGTCCGGCCATGGTAGGTAAGGACACTCGCAGGCCGACGGCGTCGCAGCAGCGCCGATTCCGCGAGTACTCGGCTGCGAGGAGCAGCGGACCTACCAGTCGTCGGTCTCCTGGCGGGCGGTGAGTCGGCGTGGGATTACGGTCACGACGCGGTGAAGGGAGTCGCAGAGCTTCAGCGAGCAGCAATGACGTCTGGATGACCGACGCTTCGGGCGACGGCGCGGGACGGAAGTCGCGACGTGAGCGCCGACGCGAGGATTCAGCGAGGCAACGGGCCATGTTGCGCGACCAACGGCAGGCCGAACCGGCCAGCCCGGTAGGTGTCATCGCTGTGATCGTCCTCCTCGCAGTCATTGTGCTTGGCGTTGGTGGAGGCCTTCCGCGACTGCTGAACAAGAACGATTCGAACCAGGGATCCGTAGGCCTGCTCACGCCGATAGCTCCGGGGACTGAGCTGCCTCAGCCGACTGCCACCACGACCGAAGCCTCTGGAAGCATGTCCACGGACTTCACACCGCCCGTACAGACGGAAAGGCCTGGAGCCGCCGCTACTGCGTCGGCCGACCAGATAGCCGACAGCTGGGCCAAGCTCTTCTATGCCAGATCACCAACTACTGAGACATACCAGCAGTTGGTCGAGCGTGCAGCCCAGTTCACCACCTCAGAGTTGGCCACGAGCTTCGCGAGCGCCGGAGATGGTACATACGACGCGCTCGCGGCTGCTGGCGGTGCATCGAAAGTGGTTTCGGTATCGGTTGCTGCGCCCAGGCCCGACACCGCGCCCGTGGACACGCCGACGCGCATCACCCGGCTCGTCACGGTCACGATCGATACGACAGGCAAGGGCGCTCGTCGATTTACCCTTCCGCTCCTGGTCACCGTGATTCCTCAGGATGGCCGTTGGGTGATCAGCGCGGTCAACGGAGGGACCGGTCCTTGAGCAGCGTGTGGGGCGGGCATCGTGTATAGCACGAGAGACTTGGCAGAGGCGTCCGGCCTGGGCGCCGCTAGGAGTCTCGCACCGAAGATCGCAGCTGCCGGGGGATTGATAGTCCTCATGGTTGTCGTGATGTTGGCGCCGTTTGGACTGAAGGGGAACCAGGTAAACGCTGCCTGTGCGCCCACCGTTCCCGGACGAGCGAATGATCCGGCTCTGACGGGATCCATTCGCACCACTCAGATTGCCTACGCCAAGATCATCGACAAGGTGGCCGTGGCTCGCGGGCTTCCGGGCCAGGCCACTCTTGTCGCCCTGATGACGGCGTTGCAGGAGTCGCAGTTGCAGAACTTGTCCTACGGTGACCGCGACTCGGTGGGACTATTCCAGCAGCGACCCTCTGCTGGATGGGGCACTGTCGCACAGATCGAAGATCCGGTATACGCAGCCGAAGCCTTCTTTGGTGGGGTGAATCCGCCGAGCCCGCCCGGTCTGGTTGATATCAACGGATGGGAATCGATGCCGTACACAGTCGCGGCACAGTCGGTCCAGGTATCTGCCTTTCCGGATGCTTATGCCCGACACGAAACGACCGCGCGCGACATCGCGGCGCAGGCGGGCATCGATCTGAATCGAACTGGCGACCCCTATGCGGGTCGAGTTGGCGTCCGTCCTGTGCCGTCCGGCCTTGTGCCGTCCGGGGCATCGCCGTCAGCTAATGCGGCGAATGTGGCCGCAGGCGGATGCGGCGGCGGGGGGCTCACCAACGGGAAGCGGGGGGCGGGTACCTGGCCACCTGAAGCCCAGTCGGTACCAGATCCAACGGGAACTGGTGGGATGGTGACCCCCAGAACCGCGGCCTGGGTGGCCGCTGCTCGTGCTGCCTTGCCGAGTCCCAGCATATCGTGCTGGGACGCTCACTCTTGGAACCCCACCAGCGACCACCCCAAGGGCAAGGCATGCGACGTGATGGTCGGTCAGGACAGCCGCAAGTCGCCACCGGCGCGAGCCGCGGGCGATCGAGTAGCCAACTGGACGATCCAAACAGCTGGCAAGACTGGAGTTCGATATGTCATCTGGTACGGCAGGATCTGGAATGCGAGCACCGGTCAGTGGCGCCCGTACAACGGCGGCGGTGTCTACGATCCGACTGACGCTACTGGTGGCCACTTCGACCACGTCCATGTCTCGCTGTACTGACAGGCGCAGCTTGACAGACGTTGGAGGAGTCACCGATCGAGTAGGGTTGAAATCATCGGGAAGAGGTTCCGCAATGCGCTGCCCCACCGAAGGATCGAGGAGCTCGAATGAGCGGATCTGACGGCGACGACGAGAAGCCTGGATCTTTCTCACCTGATGATTGGCAGCGCCCGCCACGGCCGAATCACGAGGGCGCGCCCGATGCACCGGAGTCCGCGCCTGGGTCGTTCTCATCAGCTGATCCCGCTCGCATGCCGACCGGACCGACGCCTCAAGGCCCGCGCATATCGGTACCGTCGACGGCAGAGCTGCTGCTCGGAATCCCGTGGTTGTTCTGGAGCTTCGGCGTTGTCTCATGGGTGTCAGGGTTGTTCTTCAACGGCTTCTGGACGGTGCTGATCGTCGTCTTGTGGGTCCTGTCCGGGGTCGCGATCGTTTGGCCGCCCACGGAGGACTATCTGGCCAGGTACTTCTTCCGTCTCCGTCGTCCGACGATGATGGAACAGCAGAGGTTGGACGAGGCTTGGCGTGCGGTCTGTGCTCGTGCCAACATCAACCCGCAGTATTACAAATTGTGGGTCGAAGAGTCCGACCGTGTGAATAGTTATGCGATGGCCGGCAGGTCGATTTCGGTGACGCGATGGACGTTGAACTCCATGTCGCCGAGGCGACTACAGGCCGTATTGGCACATGAGTTGGGTCACCATAGGGGTGGACATCCGTGGGCCGCCTTAGTGGTGTTCTGGTATGCCCTGCCGGGGCGTCTTGCGGTTGCCGCGGTCCGAGGGCTGTTTCGCCTGTCGGCGCAAATTCCTGCACTGGGCTGTCTTGTCGGCGGCCTCATCCTGCTGGGCTACGGCTTTAGCATCCTGGGTGCGCTCTGGTTCCACGGCGACGTCCTTTATCCGCTGCTTGCAGTGCTGCCCTTTATCGTGCCCATACCGCTTGCTTGGTTCAGCCGACGCAGCGAACTGAATGCCGATCTGGCTGCCGCCGATGTCGGGTACGGCCGGGACACTGTCGCCTTCTTGTACGACCTCCAAGCGCAGGGAGAAGATGTCGCGAGGCGCGCAGCAGGTTGGCGCGGTGCGCTTTATGCAACCCACCCGTCCCTGGCCGATCGCATCAGGGCGCTCGAGCATCACCTCCAGGTGTCCGGCTCATGAAGCGATTTCCGCAAGTCGACGCAGTCAAGAAGAAGCTCGCCGCGATTGCCGACGCCATTGCTCACCCTGCTGACGCTCAGGTTGCGAAGCCCCCGGCTGCCGTTACGACGCAGCCATGGGAGTCGATACGCGAGTCGCAGCCGGAGTTGGCCAGGCAGTTGGACGAACTGGCAGCGGCTACGGACTTGGGCGACGTGGACCGTGCGCGGATCGGCTTTGCCATTGGGCAGACGGCCGCTGATCCGGCCAGCCTGGAACGGCTTGCCAGGGCCATTGAGCAGGACCGCGGTGCAGCACTTGTACATCCGTCGCACCAACGCGATCTGCCTGGTGGTCGGTTCGCTCGGCACAATCTCCTGGCCGGCCAGGTCCGGCTGGGTGAGGTCGTGCCCGATCATCGGAGCGACGTCGAGGTCAGCGGCGACTTCGGGATCGATCTGGATGTGTTGAGGACGTCTCTGCTCGTCATTGGACCGCCCGGATCGGGCAAGACTCGTGGGATTGCCACGCCGATTGTCGAGCATCTGTCACTGGCGGCATTGGCCGGCAAGGCCAGCATGGTGGTCGTCGATCCCAAGTCGACGGACTTTGCCTATGGCGGTTGGTTCGACGTCACCATCGATCCGTTGAACCCGACCTGTGGTTTCAGCTTGTTCGGCGGATCGCGGACCGCAGACATCGCCGCAGACAGGCTCGCGTCCGCTTTGCTGCCGCCACAGGTGAGCGATGACAAGGCCTACTTCATCGATGCTTCGAAGAATGCGCTCTACGCCTGTTTGGCGCCGTTCGAAGCCGCCTATGAGAGGTGGCCGACGGTGCCCGAACTGCTGGGACTCCTTCGTGCGGATCAGTCGTCCATCGACCGCGTCAGAGAGCGTCTCCGGGGGCCGGGCTCGAGGGAAATGAAGGCGCTGCTCGACACTCGGAAGAGCCAGACGATGCGCACCGCCGATCCGGCTGCAAGCCTGGTCGAGCGATTCGCATTGCTAGATCGGCCGGCGCTGCGCGGGCTGCTTGATCATCCGGGACCGACGTTTCAGATGCGCGACCTCAGTCGGCCCGTTCGCGTTCGAGTGGCGCTACCTGAGGCGGAGTATCCGGATGCATCGCGCATCCTGGCTCGGCTTGTGGTCTCCCAGTTCGTCCAGATCACGTCCTCAGCCGAAACCGATCGGTCGATCTTCAAGGGTCTTGTCATCGACGAAGCTGGGCGCTTCGTAGACGACTACGTTGCTCGCGGGGTGCAGAAGCTGCGTTCGAACAACGCAGGGCTGGTGCTGCTATCTCAGACGATGTCGGACTTCCCGATCGAGGTCAGGGCAACGGTGTTCGGCTCAACGGGGTGCAAGGCTGTATTCGGCGGTATCGACCCACGGGATGCGGACGTCTTCTCGCGGTGGTTCGGTGACCAGTACGTCACCGAGACGACGATCAATCGCAGCGCGCAGTCCGGTACGCGGTACAACCAGTTCGGGATGCCGGACGGCAGGAGCGAAGGCCAGTCTTCCGGATTCAGCGTCCGGCGTGTTGAGCGAGCACGTTGGACTGTGTCAGACATCGTCACTGGCGTCCCAGCCGGCCATGCACTGGTGTCGCTGGCCCGATCCAACGGCGCAAGAGTCGGCCCCGTACTCGTCAATCTCCGGGGATAGCAAACCGCGGCGCACGGAGTCGGATCCAGTTATGCGTCGCGGGTCTCATCGGCTTCAACGGTGTTC
>JAWWOY010000795.1:0-2988 GCA_033851195.1 Kribbellaceae bacterium
TCAGTTCGACGGACAGCGAGAAGCGGCTGATGATCTCGGCCGGGTGCAGCGCGGAGACGTAGGTGCCGGAACCGTGCCGGGATTCGATCACGCCGAGCGCGGCCAGCGACCGGGCCGCCTCCCGCAAGGAACTGCGGGACACGCCGAGGCGGTCGCAGAGTTCCGGCTCGGGCGGGAACTTCTCGCCCGGTCCCAGGGTGCCGGAAGCGATCATCTGCCGCAGGCCCGCCAGGGCCTTGTCGGTGGCCGCCATCGGTTCCTCCCGTTCTTCTCGCGCCTGTCGTTGGTGGACGGGCGTCTGGCCAAAGGATAAGTCCTCAGATCTCTTGCGGTCATTTCCATTTGATTGCTGGTCAACCTCGCCTAGATCTCACTGAGGCGCGGTGGCTGTCACGCAATTCATCAGATGTCATGGCAAAGTCCTGGACCTGTCGGACTGCCGCACCCCCCTGAGGAGAATGTCATGCGCTACCGGTCAGCGAAGATGCTCGCCCCGATGACCGCGGTGCAGCGGTCGCACTGGCGGCCTGCTGCCGCCGGTTCGGACGCTCGCCCGCAGGTAACCGCGACGGCATTTCGGTCGTCGAAGATCTGATGCCGGTGTCCGTGCAGGAGTGACAGACTGGTATCTCGGAGCGACTTGATGGAGGGACCGAACCTGTGGCGACTGCGCTCATCACTGGACCGACGGCCGGGATCGGCCGTGCCTTCGCGGACAAACTGGCGCGGGACGGGTACGACCTGGTCCT
Organism: Kribbellaceae bacterium; assembly: GCA_033851195.1. Lineage (GTDB taxonomy): Bacteria > Actinomycetota > Actinomycetes > Propionibacteriales > Kribbellaceae > Kribbella. The sequence continues at coordinate 750 of JAWWOY010000795.1, forward strand.
GGTGGCCCGGGACGAGGCCCGGCTGAAAGCGACCGCCACCGAGATCAGCACCCGGACCGGCGTTGCCTGTGAGGTGCTGACGGCGGATCTGACCGATCCCGAGCAGTTGGCGGTCGTCGAGCGGCGGCTCAAGGACAAGGACCGCCCGGTCGAGGTGTTGGTGAACAACGCCGGCTTCGGGCAGACCAGGCCGTTCTGGGCGAACACGATCGAGCAGGAGGAGCGGCAGTTCGACCTGCTGGTCCGGGTGGTGCTGCGACTCACCCATGCGGCCGTGCTGCCGATGATCGAGCGCGGTGGTGGTGCGGTGATCAACGTTTCCTCGGTGGCCGGTTTCCTGCAGCGCGGCAGCTACAGCGCGCACAAGGCCTGGGTGACCAACTTCTCCGAGGGCCTCGCGATCGAGTTGCATGCCAAGGGCGTTGCGGTGATGGCTTTGTGTCCGGGCTTCGTGCACACGGAGTTCCACGAGCGGATGGGGATGGACAAGACCATCATTCCGTCGTTCATGTGGCTGAATGCCGATGAGGTGGTCGAAGCGGCCTGGGCGGATCTGATGCGCGGCAGGGCCATCTCGATCCCGAGCCTGCGCTACAAGCTAGTGGTCGCCGCTGCCCGCTACACGCCGCGGACGCTGATCGCCCGACTGTCCACGGTGGGGCTCGACGGCCGCCGCCGCGGCTGACCGATTCTGTACGCCGCCGCCTTGCGGGGCTGATCGGTTCAGGTGCGTGGGCGAAGTGATTCGTACAGGGCCTTGACGAGGCTCGCGGCGAAGGCGTCCAGCTCATCGCTGGTTGGTCGCCGTCCGGTGAAGTTGACCTCGAAGCCACGCTGGAAGCAAGCCCCGAACAACAGTGCGGCGGCCGCTTCGAGATCGACGCCGCGACGGACCCGGCCAAGGCGTTGCTCGGCGCGCAGGTAGGCGACAAGTCCCCCCTGCGCCTTGTGCGGCCCGGCGCCCATTGCGGTCATCCGTTCGCGATGCGCGACCAGCAGGCTCTGGGACGAGAACAGCGATACCGAGATCGGGAAGCCCTCGATGTAGAAGTCGAGCGCTGTGCGGGTCAGCCGGGTCAAGTTCGCCCGGACGGTACTGCTGCCGGCGCTGTCGATGAGTGCTCTCAGCGTGCCGCTGAGTTCGGGTAACCGTTCCCCCAGAACGGCGAGGAGGATCGCGGATTTGTCCTCGAAGTGCTTGTAGAGCGCGGCCTCGGAGTACCCGGCGACCTGGGCGATCGACTTGGTCGTCGCCTTCGCGTATCCCTGCGTCCGCAACACCTCGGCGGCCGCGTCGAGGATGTCGTCCCTGGTGGCCATCCCGCCTCCTCCCGTGTCAGCGCAGCGTACTCCGGACCTGCTTGACAGGTTGGTGAGTGTTCACTAACTATGGTTAGTGAGTGTTTACTAACCATACGGGCAAGCCGGAGGATCGAGCGATGAAGCTGACTGTGTTCGGCGCGAGCGGCGGGATCGGGACAGAGCTGGTCCGGCAGGGACTCGACGCCGGGCACCACGTCACCGCTGTGGTCCGGGAAACGTCGCGGCTTGCCGTCGAGCCGCATCCGAACCTGAAGGTAGTGGTCGCCGACGTGATGGATCCGGCGGCTATCGGGCCGGCGATGGCGGGGCGGGAGGCGGTGCTCTCGGCGCTCGGCACCCGGGTGAGCGGGCCCACCGCGGTCAACTCGGACGGAGCCCGGAGCATCATCCAGGCGATGCAGGACGCCGGCGTCCGTCGGCTGCTGATGGTGAGCGTGGCCGGTATCCACACGAAGGGAGACGACCCGTTCCTCCGGTTCGTGGTGAAGCCTGTCCTCGGCCGGTTCTTGCGGCACTCGTTCGCCGACGTCCGTCAAATGGAGACGCTGGTACGGAACAGTGGACTCGACTGGACCCTGGTCTGCCCGCCGCGTCTCACCAACGGTAAGCGCAGCGGCAAGGTGCGGAGCAACGCGGAGCGCAATGTCCGCGGCGGCTTCACGATCGCCCGCGCGGACGTGGCTGCCTACCTGCTCGGCGCCGTCCAGGCCGACGAGGTGTTAGGCGCCACGGTGTCAGTCGCCGGCTGAGCTCAGCAGACCGCCTGGACCGTGCGTGACGACGCTCGTGCCAAGCCGCGGTGTTCGATCAAGCGGCTGCTCGTGAAGTACAAATATCCGCCGGACAAGCAGCCCGAGGCCATCAGGCTCGTGATCGAGCAGCGGCGATGGCCCCGCGATACGTCCGGCAACGCCCG
>JAWWOY010000810.1:0-4346 GCA_033851195.1 Kribbellaceae bacterium
CTGCTGATCCCAGCGGGCCCGCAGGTGTGCGCGCGAGGCGGCTGAATCCTCCGCGGCGATCAGTTGATCGACGTCCCGCTCGGTAGCGGGTCTGACGGCGGCAGTCACTTACTTGGCGACCTCGGTGGCGCGGGACTCGCGGACCACGGTGACGCGGATCTGGCCGGGGTAGGTGAGCTCCTCCTCGACCTGCTTGGCGATGTCGCGCGCCATCACTTGGGCGGCGATGTCGTCGACCGCCTCCGGCAGCACCATCACCCGGATCTCGCGACCGGCCTGCATGGCGAAGACCTTCTCGACGCCGTCATGGTGCATCGCGATCTCCTCCAGCCGCTCGAGCCGCTGGACGTAGGCCTCCAGGGACTCGCGCCTGGCGCCGGGACGGCCACCGCTGACCGCGTCCGCTGCCTGGGTGAGGACTGCCTCGACAGTGCGAACCTCGACCTCGTTGTGGTGCGCCTCGATGCAGTGCACCACGTCGTCGTCCTCGCCGTACTTGCGGGCCAGGTCGGCACCGACGATCGCGTGACTGCCTTCGGACTCGTGCGTCATGGCCTTGCCGATGTCATGCAGGAAGGCGCCGCGCTTGCATCGCTTGACGTTCAGCCCGAGTTCCGCGGCCATCATGCCGGCGATGTGGGCTGACTCGACCAGGTGCTTCAGCACGTTCTGCCCGTACGACGTCCGGTAGCGCAGCAGCCCCATCGTGCGGACCAACTCGGGGTGCAGATCGGTGATCCCCACGTCGGCCATCGCGTCCTCGGCGGCCCGCTCGCACAACTCGGCCACCTCACCCTTGCTGCGCTCGTAGATCTCCTCGATCCGGCTGGGGTGGATCCGCCCGTCCAGCACCAGGGAATCCAGCGTCAGCCGCGCAGTCTCACGGCGTACCGGGTCGAAGCAGGACAGTAGTACGGCCTCGGGGGTGTCGTCGATGATCAGGTTGACGCCGGTGGTCTGCTCGAAGGACCGGATGTTGCGGCCCTCGCGGCCGATGATCCGGCCCTTCATGTCGTCGCTGGGCAGGTGCACCACGGAGACGACCGACTCGCTGGTCTGCTCCGAAGCAAGCCGCTGCACCGCGCCGGTGATGATCTTGCGAGCTTTGGTCTCGCCCTCGTCCAGCGCCTGCCGCTCGATGTCGCGGACGACCGAGTGCGCTTGCCGCTTGGCCTCGGCTTCGATCGCGGTGATGAGTTCGGCCTTGGCCTGCTCGGTGGTGAGGTTCGCGACGCCTTCCATGATCCGGCGGCGCTCCTCCGCCAGATCGCGGATCTCGACGCGCTGCCGGCCCAGCTCAGCAAGCTGCGCGGTCAGCTCGACATGCCGCTGCTCGATGCCGCGATGCTGATCGTCGAGCCGTTCCTCGCGCTCTGTCAGCCGGTGCTCGCGGCGCTCCATCTCCAGCCGCTGTTCGCGCAGGTCCTCGCGGATCGACTGGGCCTCCTGTTCAGCCTCCCGCCGTACGTCGGAGGCGCGCTGCTCGGCGTCCCGGCGTAGCTCGGAGGCTCGGTCCTCGGCGCCACGGCGGATCTCCTCGGCCCGCCGCTCGGCGGCTTCGGCACGGGCCTTCAGCGCGGCGACCTCCTCCGCGGCCTGCCGACGGACCAGCTCAGCGGCGGCCCCGGCCTCTGCCGCGGCAGTCACGGCCGCCAGCTTGGCCTTGGCATGCGCGGCAGCGGTCGCGGTCGCGGCGGCATCGGCGAGCTTGCGGCGGGAGAGGGTCAAACCGATCCAGGCAAGCAGGCCGACAATCACGAGACCGATCAGGACGAGCCCAATAGGTGTCCCCGTCGGCATGACCGCGCGTGACATCGGCGTCTCCCCTCTTCGAGTCATGCCCGGGGGCGTGACGTTGTTTGCGTCGAAGGGATCGACACACAGCGGTCAACAGACAGAACGACGAAACGCACCAGCCGCGTCGGCGGTGCTCCGAACACCCGGCGCGCCGGGTCCATCCCTATGCGGCGGCGATGCTGGTCGCGTCAGCCGTCTCAGCTCGGTCGAGCGTTGTCTCTCTGGCCGATCGGGCCGCTGGTCAGCCAGCCGATCGCTGCTATGTGACACCACCGTCCGGTGGAGTGATCCCTTTTCCTGATTCCGAGGCTAGGCGCGGCTATCCACAGGGTCAAGACGGACTTACCTCGGGCCGGGAGGGCCGCCGTCGGAGGTACCGGTCGCGGTACCACCTGGCTCGGTGCCCTCGGTGTCTGAGCCGGCCGAACTGCTCGGCTGGTCGGCAACCTCCGGCGGGGTGCCCCCGACAACGGCGTCTCCGGACTCTTCGGTCGAGTCGTCAGCCGGCGGCGGGGTCTGCTTGGCCTCGTCCGCGTGGGAGTCGACGAAGTTATCGACCTTCTCCTGGACCGCGTCGACCTTGTCTGCGTACTTGCCTCCGGTCTGCTTGTCGACCAGGTCGCCGGCCTTCTCCATGCCCGCCTTGATCTTGTCCGGATTCTGCTTGACGACGTTCCGAAGGAAATTCTTCGCCTGTTCCTGGAAATCGTTCATGGCACACTCCGAGGGTCGAGGGGCGGATAAGGACGAAAATCTCAGCCTACGGACCTGCTGCAACACCGGTCCCACTTCGGATCAGACACTGTCCAACCGCACCCGTCAACGCCCCTCGCCGCCCACGGCCCCGCCGATCGTGGTGAATCCCCGGTGAATCGCTGGCCGGACCCCTACTCCGCCTCTAGGCCGGAGTCGTCGAGCAGCGGTAACTCCTCGTCACTGGCCGCGAGTTCTTCCTTGATGATCGACATCGCCAGACCGCCCGGATACCCCTTGCGGGCGAGCATGCCGAGCAGGCGGCGCATCGCCACCTGCCGGTCGAGCGAACGCATCGACGGCAGTTTCCGCCGGACCAGGACCCGTGCGGTGGCCGCCTCCTGATCCGGATCGAGCTCCTCCAGCGCGTCACGGGCCAGCTCGTCGTCCACGCCACGTCGCCGGAGCTCCTGTGCGAGTGCCCGCTTCGCCAGCCCCCGGCCGCGGTGCCTGGACTCGACCCAGGCACTGGCGAAGGCCGCATCGTCGATCAGGCCGACCTCGTTGAAGCGGTCCAGCACCTTGGTCGCGACCTCGGCCGGGATCTCCCGCGCGGCCAGCAGGTCGGCCAGCTCCGCCCTGGTCCGCGGCTGCCCGGTCAGCTTGTCCAGCAGGATCGTCCGCGCGACCGACTCGGGATCGGCGTCCTGCGGCTGCCCGGACCCGAACCGGCTGCTGCGCCGGCGAGGGCCCGGACTGGTGCCCTCAGAAATCGACATCGACCTCGACCGGCTTGTCGGCCGGCTTGTCCACCGCGGCGCCGATGCCCATCTTCTCCTTGATCTTCTTCTCCAGCTCGTTGGCCAGATCCGGGTTGTCGCGCAGGAAGTTCCGCGCATTCTCCCGGCCCTGACCGAGCTGGTCGCTGTCGTAGGTGAACCAGGCGCCGGCCTTGCGGACGAAGCCCTGCTCCACCCCCAGGTCGAGCAGGCTGCCCTCGCGGCTGATGCCCTGGCCGTAGATGATGTCGAACTCGGCCTGTTTGAACGGCGGCGCGACCTTGTTCTTCACGACCTTCACCCGGGTCCGGTTGCCGACGAAGTCGGTGCCGTCCTTGAGCGACTCGATCCGGCGCACATCCAGCCGGACGGAGGCGTAGAACTTCAGCGCCTTACCACCGGTGGTGGTCTCCGGGGAGCCGAACATGACGCCGATCTTCTCGCGCAACTGGTTGATGAAGATCACGGTGGTGTTCGTCCCGCTGACCGCACCGGTCATCTTCCGCAGCGCCTGGCTCATCAGCCGGGCCTGCAGACCGACGTGGCTGTCACCCATCTCGCCCTCGATCTCGGCCCGGGGAACCAGCGCGGCCACCGAGTCGATCACGACGATGTCGATCGCGCCGGAGCGGATCAGCATGTCCGCGATCTCCAGCGCCTGCTCACCGGAGTCCGGCTGCGAGACCAGCAGCGCATCGGTGTCGACGCCGAGCTTCTGCGCGTAGTCCGGGTCGAGCGCGTGCTCCGCGTCGATGAACGCCGCGATGCCGCCGGCCGCCTGGGCGTTGGCGACCGCGTGCAGCGCCACCGTCGTCTTACCCGAGGATTCCGGGCCGTAGATCTCGACCACCCGGCCGCGCGGCAGGCCGCCGATCCCGAGCGCCACGTCGAGCGCGATCGAGCCGGTCGGAATGACGTCGATCGGCGCTCGGCCGTGCTCACCCAGCCGCATGACCGCGCCCTTGCCGCACTGACGCTCGATCTGCGTCAGCGCGGTCGCCAGAGCCTTCTCGCGATCCCCGGCCTTGCGCTCCGCACTCGCTGCACCAGCCATGTGACTGCCACCTAACCCATCTG
>JAWWOY010000812.1:0-5581 GCA_033851195.1 Kribbellaceae bacterium
ACCGAGAACAAGACACAGTTCGGGCTCGAGGTAGCACCCGGTGATCTCGTCGTGCGCGAGGGCGTCGCTGGAGCGGAAGATCCGGCTGTCGAGGACGTACCCGAACGGCCGGAAGTCCTTGCCCATCACATCTCGACGGGCGCCCGCGGTCAGCCCGACCTTCCACCCGCCCAACTGTTCGCCGGACGCGACTAATCGATCAAGGACCGCCAACTGCAGGGTGAGGGCCTGCCGCAGGTCACGTCCAGCTGCGCTCAGCTCGGGATCGGCGCTGCCCCTCAATTTCGCCTGAACGAGGGCTGTCACGAGGGTCTGGTCGTCCATGCCGCCTCTTCCCTTGCGGTTCTCGGGCACGCGGTGCGCGGTCGATAGGCGCGTACCGTACCCTGCCGTGCCTGCACCCTGCTGTGCCTGCGCCCGGCCGGGGGCGCCTAGGCATTGAGTTCGTCGGCGAGGTCCGCGGCAGCCCGGCGGAGTAACGGCACCGCCCGATCGATGACATCGGCCGTCATCCGAATGGCCGGCCCGGAGATCGACACAGCGAGACGGTTCGGGGTGCCGAGCACCGGTGCCGCAACGCACCGCACTCCGATCTCCTGCTCGCCATCGTCGATGGCGTAACCCTGGGACCGGACCCGGTCGAACTCTTCCGCGAATCGGATCGGTTCGGTGATCGTGTGCTCGGTCTGCGCCGGCATGCCGGTACGGCGGAGCAACGCCTGCACCTCACTGGGCGGTAGGTGGGCGAGCAAGGCCTTGCCCACGGCCGTGCAGTGCGGGTAGACCCGGCGTCCGACCTCGGTGAACATCCGCATCGACTGCCCGGATTGGACCTGGGCTACGTACACGACCTGGTCCCCGTCGAGCATCGCGAGGTTGGCGCTTTCTCCGACGGCGTCGACGAGCCGGGCGAGGTACGGCCGGGACCAGGTGCCGAGCAGGTGGCTTGCGCTCTCGCCGAGCCGGATCAGCCGGGGGCCGAGGGAGTACTGCCGGGACGGCTCCTGCCGGACATAGCCCAAGTCGACCAGGGTACGGATCAGTCGGTGGATGGTGGGCAGCGCCAGCCCGGACTCCTGGGCGAGCTTGGACAGCCCGACCACGCCCCCAGCGTCCGCCATCGTTTCGAGCAGCTCGAATACCCGCTCCACGGACTGCACGCCGCCGCGCAGCCGATCTGTCGGTCGCTCGGCCTCGTTGGCAGCCAGGCTCGCGTTCGGCTCGGTCACTCGATCCTCCTTCAGCCCCCAAAGCCACCCTGGGTGCTTGCGGTAGCGCGGTGGGATGCGAAGTTCCGCATCGCAGAAGTCTAGCCGGGTGCCTGGTGAGACCCGCGAGATGTGGGGGCGGCTTGTCGGGAACTTGCCTTCCGTAACACGGAAGTTACCACCCATCATGATGAACTGGCCTGGCCCGTCATCCTCGATGCCGCAGTCGCCACGCCCTCCCAGGCCCCGCCCCATGAGCAGGACAGAGCGGCCACCCGCGGCCCGTCGCTCAGGTAGCGGCGAACGCCTCGCGGACGAGTTCCAGCGGATGCCAGGCGGTGCGCTCAGCGCCATGCCGGATCTGCTGCCGGCAGGACACCCCGGTGGCAGCCACCACGGTTTCCACCGGCTCGGCCTTGACGGCCGGGAAGAGCCGGTCGTTGCCCACGGTCATCGAGACCGCGTAGTGCTCGGCCTCGAAGCCGAACGACCCCGCCATGCCGCAGCATCCGGCGTCGAGTTCGACAACCTCGGCGCCCGGGATGCGCCGCAGCAGCGCCACCGTCGCCGCCGTACCGACCTCTGCCTTCTGATGGCAATGCCCGTGATAGAGGATCCGTCGGCCGGACAGCCACGACTCGCCAAGCCGCAACCGGCCGGAATCGATCGCCTCGACCAACAACTCCTCGACCTGTCGTACCCGGCCGGAGATGTCGCGCACGTTGGGGTCGTCGGGAAGTAGCTGGCGGTGCTCATCGCGCAGCGTGAGGATGCACGACGGTTCGCACCCGACGATCGGAGACCCGGGCTGCGTTGAGGACACCAGCGTGGCGGCGAGCGTGCGCGCCTTGTGCTTCGCGTCGTCGAGCAGGCCTTTGGAGAAGCTGGCCCGACCACAGCATCCGCGGCTTTCCAGCCGAACCGACCAGCCGGCGAGTTCCAGCAGCTCGATCGCCGCCTGTCCGACCTGCGGCTCGGTAAAGGTGGTGAACGAGTCGGCCAGGAAGGTGAGTTCGCCGTGCGGCGCCGTCGCGTTGCCGGGCGGGGTGCGGCCGCGGAACCAGCGGACGAGGTTGCTCCGCTGGTAGGTGGGCAGCGGCCGTTCGGCGGTGATGCCGACCGTACGGGCCATGATCCGGCGCAGCCAGCGGATGCCGCCCGGCAGGTTGGACAACGGCGCCGTGGCCGAGCCGAGGCGGTTGAGCAACCGGATGCCGCCGAAGACCCGCGAGCGCAGCGGCACACCGTGAACGTCGTGGTGGTGCGATAGCGTCTCGGCCTTCAAGGCCGCCATGTCGACGCCGAGTGGACACTCGCTCTTGCAGGCTTTGCACATCAGGCAAAGGTCGAGGATCTCGTGCAGCCGCTCGTCGCCCAGCGCGGCCTTCGGATCGGGCTCGGAGAGGGCTTTGACCAACGCGTTCGCGCGTCCGCGCGTCGCGTGCTCCTCCTGCCGCGTGGCCATGTACGACGGGCACATCGCACCGGTCTCGCTCTTGCGGCACAGCCCGATGTTCATGCAGCGGTCCGCTGCGCCGCGCATCCCGCCGACGACCTCGAACGTCAACCGTGTCTTCATCTCCGGCGCCGGGGAGAGCGCGGCGTCGCGGAGATTGTCGGTCATCGGCGGCGCGTCCACGATCTTGCCCGGGTTCATCCGGTTGTCCGGGTCGAAGATGCGCTTGACGGCGCGCATCGCCTCGTACAGGTCGTCACCGAAGATCTCTCGGTTGAACTCGCTGCGCGCCAGACCGTCGCCGTGCTCGCTGGAGTTGACCCCGCCGTACTCCCGCACCAGGCTCTTGATCTCCTCCGCGACAGTACGCATCGTGCGCACCTGGGCGGGATCGCTGACGTCGATGAACGGCCGGATGTGCAGGCAGCCGACGGAGCAGTGCCCGTAGAAGCCGGCCTTGAGGTGGTGCCGGTCGAGCACCTCGCTGAAGCGCTTGGTGTAGTCCGCGAGATACTTCGGGTCGACCGCGGTGTCCTCGATGAAGGCCAGCGGGCGCAGCGTTCCGGTGCCTGCCGCCATCAGGAGGCCGAGGCTGGACTTGCGAACCTTGAGCAGGGCGGCCTGTTGCTGCGGCGTCTCGGCCCGCAGCGTGTAGTAGCCGTGGCCGTGCTTCGTCCACAGCGCGGTGAGTCGGTCGAGCTGGCCGATGAGCTCGCGCTCGTCGTCCCCGCTGAACGAGACGAAGAGCAAGGCGTCGGGGTCGCCCTCCAGGATCGTGCCCAGGTCGGCGTACTCGATCTTGCTCCGGGACAGGTCGAGGATGGTGCGGTCCATCAGCTCGACGGCCGCCGGGTCGCAGGTCATGGCGTCCTCGGTCGCCGCGACGGCCGCGAGCATCGAGGCGAAGTGACCGACCGCGATCACCGTTTTGCGCGGCTTGGGGACGAGGTCGACGAGGGCCTCGGTCGCGACGACGAGGGTGCCCTCCGACCCCACCACGAACGTCGCCAGGTTGAACGGCGTGTCGTCGGCGAGCCAGTCCAGCCGGTAGCCGCAGGCCCGCCGCCAGTGCGGCGGAAAGTCGTTCGCGATCGCCCGCGCGTGGGTCGCCAGCAACTCGGGCAGCTCCCGGTAAAGGCGACCCTCGAGCGTCTGGCGACCCGCGCGCCGGGCCCGCTCGGCCTCGGCAACCCCAGCGAAGTTGGCCCGCGACGCGTCGGAGAGCACGACGTCGAGCTCGCGGACGTGATCGATCGTCATTCCATAGCGGACGGACCCGCTGCCGGCGGAGTTGTTGCCGAGCATCCCGCCGATGGTGGCGCGGTTGCTGGTCGAGGTGTCCGGCCCGAACATCAGGCCGTACGGCGCTGCCGCCCGGTTCAGCTCGTCCTGGACGACTCCGGGTTGTACTCGCGCCACCCGCGCCTCGGCATTGATGTCAACGATGCGGTGCATGTGCCGGGACAGGTCGAGCACCAGTCCCGGTCCGATCGTCTGGCCGGCGAGACTCGTGCCGCCACCTCGCGGCACCAGCGGCACGCCGTATTTCCCGGCAAGCGACACCGCCGCTGCGACGTCGTCGGCGTGACGCGGGAAGACCACGCCCAACGGCACGATCGAGTACATGCTCGCGTCCCGCGAGAACAGGTGCCGCGTGTACGAGTCGAACTGCACCTCGCCGTCGAACTCGTGCTCCAGGTCCTGCGCGAGATCCCTGCCGAGGTCGCGGACCTCGTCGCTCGCGCGCTCCGGGCCGATCGTCATGGCTGCGCCACTCCTTCCACTCGTCAGGGACAGGCACCCGCCCGGCGAGGACGGCGACCAGATTGCCGGGTCACGGGCGCTGCAGACGCTCGAGCGCCGCGTTGATCCCAGTGTTGTTGATCGGCACGCCGGCCGCGACGAGTCCCATCTGGACGCCCGCCAGGGTGCCTGCGAGCATCAGGTCGTTGAAGTCACCCAGGTGCCCGATCCGGAAGATCTTCCCGGCGAGCTTGCCGAGGCCGGCACCGAGGGACATGTAGAAGCGGTCCAGGATGACGGCGCGGATCTTGTCCGCGTCGTACCCGTCGGGGACGATCACGGCGGTGAGCGACCCGGAGTGCTCGCGCTCGTCCGCGCAGAGCACCTCCAGACCCCAACCACGAACCGCGAGTCGGGTCGCCTCGGCGTGCCGCTGGTGCCGCGCGTAAACGTTGGCCAGGCCCTCCTCGTCGAGCATGCGCAGCGACTCACGGAGGCCGTACAGCAGGTTGGTGCCCGGGGTGTAGGGGAAGAAGCCGCGCCTGTTGGCCTCGATGATCGGCTGCCAGGCCCAGAAGGACCTGGCCAGCCGCGCGGTGTTCGACGCCGCTAGCGCCTTGTCGCTGATCGCGTTGAAGCTGAGCCCGGGCGGGAGCATGAGCCCTTTCTGCGAGCCGGCCACGGTTACGTCGACGCCCCACTCGTCGTGCTTGTACTCGATCGAGCCGAGGGACGAGATCGTGTCGACGAACAGCAGCGCGGGGTGTCCGGCAGAGTCAATGGCCGCCCGGACCTCGGCGATCCGGCTGGTCACGCCGGTCGAGGTCTCATTGTGGACGACGAGAACGGCTTTGATGGCGTGCCCGACGTCGGCGCTGAGCCTGTCTGCCACGACCTGCGGGTCGACGCCGTGCCGCCAGTCACCGGGGACGAAGTCCACTTCGAGGCCGAGGTTGTGCGCCATCTCCCGCCACAGTGTCGCGAAGTGCCCGGTCTCGAAGCACAGCACCCGGTCACCGGGGCTCAGTGTGTTGACGAGAGCGGCTTCCCAGGCGCCGGTGCCCGACGCGGGGTAGATCACGACCGGCCCCGTCGTCCCGAACACCGGCTTGATGGCCTCGAGGATCTCCAGGCCGAGTGCGGCGAAGTCCGGGCCGCGGTGGTCGATGGTGGG
>JAWWOY010000813.1:0-9185 GCA_033851195.1 Kribbellaceae bacterium
ACCGGCAGGATCGCGATGATGATGGACAGGGCGAGCTCGGGGCTGGTGATGTTCAGGCCGGCCCCGGCTACCGGATTGAACGACGGTGTCGAGGACAGGAGCTGGCTCAGCCCGACCTGGATCGGGAACTGCTTGGTGTTCGGCAGTACCAGGTAGGGGAGGAAGAAGTTGTTCCAGTTCCCGACGAAGCTGAAGAAGGCCACCAGTGCGATCACCGGTTTCGCCAGCGGCAGGGCGATGGAGATGAACGTGCGCCATTCCCCGGCGCCGTCGATCCGGGCGGCCTCCAGCATCTCAGCCGGCAGGCTGGTCGCGTAGTAGATGTAGACCAGATAGACCCCGAAAGGGAAGAACGAGAAGGGCAAGATGATTGACCAGGCCGTCCCGATCAGCCCGAATCGGTTCAGTTCCAGGAAGAGGGGCAGTACCAGCGCGGCCGACGGCATGATCATCACTAGCAGGGTGATCGTCAGCAACAGCCGGCGGCCCCGGAACTTCGTCAGCGCCAATGCGTAGCCGGCCGGCACGCTGGTGGCGAGGGTGAGGACTAGTGAGCCGACCGAGTAGATGGCGGAGTTCTTCAACCAGACGAACAAAATGCCGTCCTGGAACGAGGTCAGGTTCTTCCAGGCCCGGGCGACGTTGTGCAGCGATCCGAACGTCAGCGGCCCCTGATTGACAAGGTCGGCGGCGGTCTTGGTCGGTGCCAGTAGCAGCCAGATCACCGGCAGCACGAAGAACACCAGCAAGACCAGCAGCAGCAGTGCAGTGACGGCCAGAGAGATCCTGCGGGAGGCCTGCGGGGCCGTTCGGGTGTTGTCAATGCTGGTCATTCGGAATCCACCTTGAACAATCCGGATCGGCGGACCAGCAGTCCGGCACAGATCAGGCCGAGAACGAGCAGGATCAAAGACACCGCCGCGGCGCCGTTGAAGTCGCCGTAGCGGAAGGCGAGGACGTAGGCCAGCTGGTTCGGGGACCAGGCGGGGTCCAGCCGGCCCAGGCTCGCGGTCTGCAGCATCTGCGGTTCGATGAACAACTGGGTGCCGCTCGCGAAGGCCAGGATCGCCATATAGGCGATCCATTTCCCGATCATCGGGAGTTGGACGAACCGGGCCGTCTTCCAGGCGCCCGCGCCGTCGATCCGGGCCGCCTCGAGGACGTCATCGGGAATGTTGTTGAGGGCGCCGTACATCACCACGATCCACCCGCCGGCGCCGGTCCAGAACGCGATCATGACGAAAATGACCGGCAGGTTCGCGGGGGCCAGTACCTGGGCGAAGGTCTGGTAGCCGAGTAACCGCAAGAGCCCTGCCGCCGGGCTGACCGAAGGATCGAGCATGAAGAGCCAGACCAGTACGCTCGCCACGCCTGCGAGCGCTCCGGGGATGTAGTAAAGGAAACGCAGCGCAGCCGACAGCCCGGGGCGCATCCGGCCGCGCAAGACGACCGCGACTGTGACCGTGAGAACCAGCAGGATGGCCAGCCAGAGCACCAGGTAGACGGCGACGTGCAGGAACGCGGGCGCGAACCGGTAGTCCTGCACGACCTTGATGAACTGGTTGAGGCCGGTGAACTGGCCCTTGTCGTTGGTGAATGCCAGGTAGAAGGCATACAGCGTCGGCACGATGCCGAACGCGACCAGCAAGATCGCATAGCCGGCGACGAAGAAGTAGCCCGCCGAGCCCGCCCGGCGCCGCACGCGGCGCCGGGCCAGGCTTGCTACGGGGGCGCTGAGATGCCCGCGCAGCCCTATCTCGGTCATTTCGTCGTGACCGTGTATCCGGCCGCTTTGGCTTCGTTCTCGATCGCGGTCTGCCAGGCGGGCAGTGTCGCGGTGAGAGTCTTACCGGCGGTCAGTGCGGGCAGGACGACGCTTGACCAGGCGGTCGCGTCGCTGAACCGGGTGTTGGACCAGCCGGGCCAGACCGCGTTCGCGGCCGTCTGGAACGCGGAGCTGACGTCGTTGGCGAAGTACTTGCTGTTCGTCGGGTTGGCCAGCCACGCCTTCGCGGCGGGGGTGTAGGCGGGATAGGTCGGTGCGCTGACCTGGTTCTCGTTGGAGGTGGTGAGCCAGCTGACGACGTCGGTGGCCGTCTTCAGGTTGGCGCTGTGCGACGACACCATCCAGACGCCGCCGCCGACGTTGCCGGTGGCAACGGTCGGGTCGCCGGCCCAGGTGAGCGGTGCGGCGGCCGCGATCTGACCAGCCGGGGTCTTGAACGCGGCGTTGAACAGGTACTGCCCGTACCAGGACGGGCCGACGGCCATCAAGACCTTCGAGCCCTTCTTCTGGGCGAAGCTCTGGCCGAAGAAGGCGTCGGTGGTGACGGAGCCGTTCGCAACCATCGAATCGAGCAGGGTAGCCAACCGGGTGCACTTGGGATCCTGCAGATTGGTCCGCAGCGTGTCGGGGCTGGTCAGGTTGAAGGCCGGGCACTGGCTCGACCAGAAGTAGGACTCCTGGGAGTTGGTGTCCCCGATCGCGCCGAGCAGATAGCCGGGGTGCTCCTTGGCGACCTTCGTCCCGAGCGCCTGGTACTGCTCCCAGGTGGTGGGGACGGCGTAGCCGAAGCTGTCCATCAGCTTCTTGTTGTACCAAACGACGACCTGGGCGATGTCGTTGCGAAGGCAGTACGTACCGCCGCCGAACTCGCACGGTGTGAGGGATCCCTTGGCGAAGTTGTCGAGTGTCGACTGGGGGACCAGGCCCTGGTTCAGCGGTGCGGCGAAGGCGCGGGCCGTCGCGCTCGTCGGTTTCGAGGCCCACGTGACGTCAGTCGGAGAGGCGAAGACCACGTCGGGCCAGCCGGAGCCGGTCCGGTCGAAAAGCTGGATCTTCGTCTGTAGATAGGTGGATCCGTCCGCGCTGCCGTCGTAGGTGACGATGTCCAGCTTCGCGCTGGGATGCGATTTCTGGTATGCCTGCACAGCGGGCAGCCGGGTCGAATCGGCCCAGACAGTGATCTTGGCGGATGCGTCCTGGGGGGCGGGTGTGAAGGATGCCGACGCGGCCGCCGGTGCGGTCGAGGAGGTTGCGGAAGCGCAGCCGGCGATGGTGATCAGGGTGACGGCGATCGTGGCGCACAGGGCGGCGACCCTACTGCGGCGTGGAGATGACAGCTTCATTGCCTTGCTTTCTTCGAGGGGAACGCGAGTGGTTTGCGGTCAGGCGGCGAACTGCCGCACTGCCTGGGGGTAGTCGAGATGCGGGGGTAGGGCGATTCCGGGCGTGAGCGGTGCGTGGACGAGGCCGTTCGCGTCGACGCAGGACTCGCGGCGGACGTCGGTCGAGGTGATCAGGGACTCGTAATAGGTCGTGTTGGAGATCGCCATGCACAGGTGCTGGTTGGGGATGTCGGAGCCGTGTACTTCGGCTCTGAGGCGGTAGGCGTCGGCGAGGTGGGCTGTTCTCATCGCACCGGTGATACCGCCGCGAAGCGTCGTGCCGGCGCGGACGCCGAAGGTCGCGGCACCGGCGCCGATGAAGTCGGCCGAGTTCATGTGGACTCCGTCGGAGGTCTCGGCAACCAGGAGCGGAACCCCGACGGTGCGGGCGAGCTGGCCGTAGGCGGTGATGCTGAACTCGCGCATCGGTTCCTCGTACCAGAGGTAGCCGAGATCGCTGAGCGCCTTGCCGAGGTAGATCGCATCCGGCAGGTCGAAGCCGGCAGAACCGTCGTACATCAAGGGGATTGCGCTGCCGACGTGGTCGCGCAGGGCGGCGCACAGTTCGGCGTCGCGGCGTGCGTCGCCCCAGGCATGGAGCTTGATCGCGGCGTAGCCGAGCTCGAGGCATTGGGTGGCCACGTCCAGGAACTCCTCCGTCGTAGCGAAGGTGGAGGTCGAGGCGTACGCGGGGATCGAGCGGCGGTGTCCGCCGAGCAGTTGCCAGACGGGTTGGCCGGCGACGCGCGCGGCCAGGTCCCACAGTGCGACGTCGATCAGGCCGAGCGCCGGCAGGGGCAGCTCCTGGATCCGGTCGAGTTCCCAGACGCGATGCCACAGCCACTCCCGCTGGTAGGGGTCCTGGCCGATCAGCTCTTCGCGGAACACACGGTCGACGAGGTCTTCCAGTTGAGCCGCGCCGCCGGGCCGGGCGAACAGCGCCACGCCTTGCGCGCCCTCGTCGGTGCCGATCCGCAAGACGGCCCCGGTTACCTCCGGGGCGCTGCCGCCCAGCCCGGCGCGCCAGTTGAACCGGGGGGTGGCCGCCGGGATCTGCACCCGGTGGGCCTCGACGTGCGTGATCTTCATGAGCTCTTTCTTCGGTGGAGGCGGGTGAGAACTGGTGACGGTCGGGGACAGCGGGCGTACTTCAGCGGGCCAGCGCCCAAGTGGCGGGCTGGCCGGGTGGATCGGGGTGTCAGCGGCGAGTGGTGTCGGTCCGGGTCAGGGGCGCCATCCGGTCACGGATCTTGCGCTCGAATTGCTCCTGGGTGGTGTCGATGTGTTCGGTCATCAGGCGAGCGGCAAGCTCGGGATCCGCGTCGGCGATGGCCTGGGCGATAGCCAGATGCTGGCTGCCGGCCACTTCGAGGGACCCCGGTACATCGCTGTGGAAGAGCAGCAGATCGGACTGGGCCGAGTAGCGGCGCAGGCTTTCGACGCTGGCGGCGAGGAAGTCGTTGTGAGCGGCGGCCGCGACGGCGAGGTGGAACTCTGCGTCGGCCTCCGCGAACTCGTTGACGTTGGTGTGGGCCGATGCGTCGATCGAGTTCATCGCGCCCTGCCGGATCGCGCGGACCTCGATCGGGGTGGCCAGCGTCGCGGAGCGCCGGGCGGTTTCGGCCTCCAGCAGCCGCCGGTGGTCGAGCAGCATGGCGACCTGGTCCAGGTTGGTCGGCTGGAAGTGCACCAGCTGTTGACCATTCATGACGTCGGACGACGCGGCGACGAAGATCCCCGCACCTCGCCGGACGGACAGTCTGCCCATGGCGGCGAGCACCTTGACAGCCTCCCGGGTCACGTTACGGGTGACTCCGAGAATCTCGGCCAGGCCCTGCTCGGTGGGCAGGCGATCACCGGGCCGCAGGTTCTGCTCCGCCACATGCTGCAGAAGCCGCTCGGCAACCAGTTCGTACCCCGGCCGGTAGCGGCTCGGATGGGCCACGCCCGAGTTGCCCGCGCGGTCTCCGTCTGCGGTCATTGCGTCTGCCCTCCCGAACCAGAATGAATCAGATCAATTTCTCCAGACAGTAGCAGGGGCTTCCACGGGTTGCCAATAAGTAAGATTCATTACTCTCCGATGCGGAGGCCCCACGGTGAGCCAAGTGACGATTAATCTGATTCTTCTTCACAGCCACGCTGAAACGCCTCTCTGCTCGAGTTCAGGCCGTCGTGAGTTGGGCGACGTAAAGATCTGGCGAGTTGGGGTTGTGCGACGCGAGACGGCCTCCAGAGTGCTTCGGGTTCGGCAGGGTCGAGTTGGGGCGGCGGCGAGTCGATGGTTCGCGTCAGTTCCTCGTGCTGGTCGCGGTGACCTGACTACGCAGCCCCGATGGAGCGGATAGTGGCGGCTGTCCTCAAGCTCGCGCCCAGCTGATCCGGTCGCCCTGTCGAGAAGCACCCGTCGCGCCCGCCCGGCAGGGCCGCGCGGCACTGATCCGGCCGCTGTCGGAGCGGAGATCCACCGGGTCTCGATATCCCAGGTGGAAGGTCCTCGGAGCCAGTAGGGTGCGATGTTCAGATTTCTCGAAGCGAGCAACAGGAACCCAAGTGAGCACAACTCCTCCCCTGCCTCCCAGCAACAACCCGTACGCCGCCCCGCCCGTCGCCGGTGGCGGATACGGACCGCCGGCCCAGCCGGGGCAGTCCTTCGGGCAGCAGTCCCAGCAGACCTTCCCGCAGTCCCAGCAGACCTTCGTGCAGCAGCCCCCGCAGTATCAGCAGTCGTTCGGGCAGCAGCCTCCGCAGTCGTTCGGGCAGCCGGCGCAGCCTTTCGGCATGCCGCCACAGGCCGACCCGGGGCCAGGCTTCGCAGTGCCGCCTATCGGGCCGGGTGCCGTTCTGAGTTGCCGCTTCTGCGGCTCGATACCTGCAGTGTCGGCGACTGTTCGCGGACACCAGGGCTTCCTGATCAGGATGCGGTTCCTGAAGCTGGAGGGCCCGTTCTGCCGGACCTGTGGCATCGCCACCCACCGCGACATGACCGCCAAGAGCCTCTGGCAGGGCTGGTGGGGTGTCGGTTCGTCGATCTTCAACCCGATCACCATGCTGATCAACCTGCCGCAGCGGGCCAAGTTCAACCGCCTGGCGGAGCCGGTGCCCGGGGCACCAGGCCAGCCAATGGATCCGGGAAAGCCGCTGTTCCTCCGCCCCGCGATCCTCGGCTTCCTGGTGCCCATCGCGGTCATCGCTCTGATCGTGATCGGCGTCCAACGCGATCCGCAGTACGCGAGCGTCGGCGACTGCGTCCAGAACACCGGCAGCATCAAGACACCCAACGTCTCGGTGGTCGACTGCGGCTCGGCAGACGCCGAGTTCAAGATCGTCGGCAAGCTGAAGGACAGCACGAACGCCAAGGACTGCGAGCAGTTCAGCGACGCCACCGTCTCATACACCGAGGAGCAGGGCTCCTCGAAGTACACGCTCTGCCTTGCCCCGCAGCCTCCCCATTAGTGTCCTGAGTTCTGGCGGTTGCCGGGCGGGTTGGTTCTCCATCCCGTCCGGCAAGTCGTGGCGGAGCAAGGCGCTGGCCGGGTGCTCGGGCCGGTGATGGTTGCCACCGGCCCGAGTTGGCGTTCAGAGCTGCCGGTCGAAGAAGGATCGGATGTAGGTCCGTACGGCGGGCACTGATTGCGCGGGCTCGATCGCGCCGACGAGCTTGGCCCGATCATCGGCACTCATCAGTCCGGCGGCCTGCAACTGGGGCGCCATTGCGGCGTAGTCCGTGAACACCCAGTGGTTGGCGTTGTCGAGTTGTCGCCAGCGGGTGCAGCCGCCATGGGCGAGCATCGCCGACCAGGAATGCTCGAACCGCGCGTCGCGGAAGCCATCGGTCCCCACCAGCAACAACGGCCGATCCACCCCGTACTGCGCGATCGGGAACAGTTCGCCTTGCTGGCCGGGCTCCTCCGGCATGTAGTCCAAGTAGCCCTCCAGGTTGACCGCCGCGTCGATCCGACGATCCTCGTACATCGCCTCGGCCGCGGTGGCCCCGCCCGCCGAGTGGCCGTAGATGCCCACCCGTCCCAGATCCAGCGCTCGGCCGAGGTTCACCGGCAACGCGCGTCCCTCCGCATCCGGGTTCCCACCGGCGGCCAGGACTTCCAGCTGATCCAGTACGAACCGGGTGTCAGCGATCCGGGTGGTCAGCATGGTGCGGTTGACCTGCGGGTTTGTCTGGGCGTCCGGCGGCAGGTCGATCATGCGAACCCTGCCGCCGGGGAACTCGACCTCGCTGGTCTCGCCCGGGTGATCGATGGTCACCACGACGTAACCGCGGCTCGCCAGTTCTTCCGCTACGCCGGTGCCAATCGTGCGCGGATCGACGCCTCCTGGGCTGTACAGCAGCACCGGCCGCAGGACTGCCTGTGCGGGTGCGTCCGTGTGCGAGTGGGTCTTAGTGGCCGCCCAATCCACGCCCGCGTCAGGCAACTCCGGGTGAATGTAGGTGGTGTCGAAGTCCTTGAACGCAGCCGCAGCGGCCGGGCTCATCTGCGGCGCGACCGGGTAACCGCGGACGTCGCGGGCCGGATAGAACACCGTGCTCATCAGTTCCCGGGTGGTGGCGCCGTTCCACGGGTCGCTCCTGTCCTTGTCGACCAGGTGCAGCGTGGTCACCCCGATCTGGTGTGGTCCGGTCGGGGCCGGCAGTTGCATGGTGACGGGACCCTTCAGTGCCGGCTGTGCCTGAGCGAGGCCGGCACCTGTCAGAGCCAGCGCGATCGCAAGGGTGGTAATCCTGGATAAGGTTCTTCCGCCTTGTCTCCTCATGAGATGCACCGTGACATCTCGCAGCCGGGCAAAAGCTCGATCGGCTGAAATCTCCACCTGACCAGGCGAAATCTCCACCACAAGGTGGATCAGCCACCCACCCCGCGGCGGCTTGACACAGGCGAACGTACGCGGTCGTCGAAGCTGATTCTGGACAGCGCGCAAACCCGCGTGCGGGTTGTGGAAGGCTCGTGCGAGAAGAGCTCCCTGACCGACGAAGGGCGATGACGAAGCGCGATGACGATGAGTGGTCAGCTGACGAACTGGGCCGGCAACATCACCTTCTCCACCGATCTCAGCCGGCCCGGCTCGATAGCGGAGCTGCAGGAGCTGGTAGCGGCCGGCGATCACCTCCGGGTGCTGGGCACCGGCCACTCGTTCAACCGGATCGCCGACACCACCGGCACCCTCATCTCGGTGGCAGGCCTGCCGCCCGTGGTCGAGATCGACGAGGCAGCCCGGACCGTCTCGGTCGCGGCCGGCCTGCGGTACGGCGAGTTGACGGCGCAACTCCAGGCCCGGGGACTCGCTCTGCACAACCTCGGGTCGCTCCCGCACATCTCGATCGCGGGCGCCTGCGCGACCGGGACCCACGGCTCGGGCGACGGCAACGGGACACTCGCCTCGGCGGCATCGGCGATCGAGTTCGTCGGCGCTGACGGAGAACTGGTCCGGCTCACCCGGGCGGACCCGGACTTCGCGGGCGCGGTGATCTCCCTGGGCGCGCTCGGGGTGATGGTCCGCCTCACCCTCGACGTCAGGCCGGCGTACGAGGTCAGTCAGGTCGTGTACGACGGCCTGCCGGTGGGCAGGCTCGGGTCCGACTTCGAGGCGATTTTCAGCAGCGCGTACAGCGTCAGTGCCTTCACCGACTGGCTCGATCCGCAGGTGCGGGTGTGGCGGAAGATGCTGGCCGCCGAGGCGACGGCCGAGCCCAAGTGGCTCGGTGCGGTCCTGGCCGATGGGCCGCGGCATCCGATCCCGGACATGCCGGCTGACTTTGCGACCCAGCAAGGTGGAGTCCCCGGGCCGTGGAACGAGCGGCTGCCGCACTTCCGGCTCGAGTTCACGCCGAGCAACGGCGAGGAGCTTCAGTCGGAGTACTTCGTGCCGCGGGCGGCAGCGGCGCCTGCGATCGAGGCGATGCGCGGCTTGGGGAAGCAGCTGGCAGGGCTGCTGCAGATCTCCGAGGTTCGAACCATCGCCGCGGACGAGCTCTGGCTGAGTCCGAGCCAGGGGCGCGACAC
>JAWWOY010000820.1:0-3000 GCA_033851195.1 Kribbellaceae bacterium
CTGCTCGACGCGCTGAGCTTCATGGTCGACCTGCACCAGGACGACTCGGTGCTGCAGTTCTTCGAGGTACGCCGCCTGTTGGAGCCGGGGGTCGCCGCGCTGGCCGCCGCGCGGATCACTGCGGACCAGCTCAGCGATCTCCGTGTGCTGACCGACGAGCTCACGCCCAAGGCGGAGATAGACGACCTGGTGGCGAACGACCTGCGCTTCCACCGCGGTATCGCCGAGGCCACCGGCAACGCGGTGGTCTGCTCGCTGCTGGACGGCGTCTCCGGCGCCACCCAGCGGGCCCGGATCTGGCGCGGTGTCACCCAGGCCGGTGCGGTCGAGCGGACCCTCGCCGAGCACACCGCCATCCTGGACGCGATCGAGTTGGGCGACGCCGACGCAGCCCGGGCCTGGATGACGGCGCACGTCGCCGGCATCGAGAGCTGGCTCCGTAAAGCTGCACCCTGAATCCCGCTCGTAAAGCGCACCCCGGGTTCGGCTCCGTAAAGCGGCACCGTAAATCCGGTTGTCCCGGTCCGGGCGGACTGCCTAGGCTGGGCGGCGACACATTGTCGACGGACGGAGTCTGCGTTGTAGCTCTGAGGTCTTTTCTTCGCCGCTGGTCGCCCCGATTCCGGGTGTGCGACCTCGACCGAGACCTCTCAGGAGCGCACGCATGTCCTACTCCCTTTCCGGTACCGACCTCTCTTTCGCCTGGCCTGACGGTGACGTCGTTTTCGACGGGCTCACCTTCGTCGCCGGTCCGGTCCGCTCGGGCCTGGTCGGTCGCAACGGCGCCGGCAAGTCGACGCTGCTACGCCTGATCGCCGGCCGCCTCGTCCCACAGCACGGCTCGATCCGGGTCGCCGGCGAGCTCGGCTACCTGCCGCAGGACCTGACCCTGAACAAGGCACTGCCCGTCGACGAGGCGCTCGGCATCGCCTCGATCAGGGCCGCCATCACGGCCATCGAGCGAGGTGACTCCGCCGAGGCCAACTTCGCGATCATCGGCGACCACTGGGATGTCGAGGAGCGGGCCGAGGCCACCCTCGGCCGGCTCGGCCTGGGCGCGATCGGGCTCGACCGTCGCGTCGGCGAGCTGTCCGGCGGCGAGAGCATCCTGCTCGGCCTGGCCGCCGAACTGCTCAAGCAGCCCGATGTGCTGCTGCTGGACGAGCCGACGAACAACCTCGACCTGTCGGCCCGTCGACGCCTGTACGACGCGGTGCAGACGTTCCGCGGCGCACTCCTGATCGTCAGCCACGACCGGGAACTGCTCGACCGGGTCGACCAGATCGGCGACCTCCGCAACGGCGAGCTCACCTGGTACGGCGGCAACCTGACGGCGTACGAGCAGGCGCTGGCCGTCGAGCAGCAGGCGGCCGAGCGGCAGGTCCGGGCCGCCGAGTCCGACCTGCGCCGGCAGCAGCGCGAGCTGATCGAGGCGCGCATCAAGGTGGACCGCCGGCGCGCGCAGGGCCAGCGGGCCCAGGACTCCGGCAGCATCCCGAAGATCGTTGCCGGCGGCCTCAAACGGGCCGCGCAGGTGTCGGCCGGCAAGCACCTCAACATGCACAGCGACAGGCTGGACACGGCGCAGGAGGCGCTGGCCGAGGCGGAGGCGCTGGTGCACGACGACGACCGGATCCGGGTCGATCTACCGGCCACCACGGTGCCGTCCGGCCGGATCGTGCTGAAGCTGGACGGAGTTGTCCTGCGGACCGGGCAGCGGATCGAGCTGGAGATCCGTGGACCCGAGCGGATCGCCCTGGTCGGCGCGAACGGCGCGGGCAAGAGCACCCTGCTGCACGCCATCACAGCTGAGGCTCAGCCGCAGGTTCCGTGGCGGCTGCTGCCCCAGCGGCTCGACCTGCTGCGGGACGAGCTGTCCGTCGTACAGAATCTGGCCTTGTTCGCGCCGGACGCGGACAACAATGAGCGCCGGTCGCGGCTGGCCCGGTTCCTGTTCCGGGGCCGGGCGGCGGATCAACCGGTCAGCACGCTGTCCGGCGGCGAACGCTTCCGGGCGACGCTGGCGGCGCTGCTGCTGGCCGAGCCGCCACCGCAGTTGCTGATGCTGGACGAGCCGACGAACAACCTCGACCTCGCCAGCGTCGACCAGTTGACAGACGCGCTGAGCCAGTACGCCGGTGCCTTGCTGGTGGCCAGCCACGACGTCCCCTTCTTGCGGGAGGTCGGCATCACCCGCTGGATCCAGCTCGACGCCGACGGCCTGACCGAGATCGACCCACTCTGAACTCAGCGAAATCGGACACCGCCTGGCGGGCCACGGCCGGTACCCAGTCGCTGCGGATGACCGGCAAGCACCACGAGGTCTACCTCAGCGATTCCCGCCGCACGTCCGCGGACAAGCTCAAGACGATCCTCCGTCAGCCCGTCACCCACGGGTAAGCAGCCCGTCCCGAAACCCAGAACCGGAACCGTTCGACCCGATACCCGAGGCGCCCACACTGACCTATCTGCCGCCGCGACCCGGCCTCGCCGAGGGGCCAGCTCATCGTCTCAGGGACGCCAGGTCGGCCTCCCGTGGATGGCCGCGTCTTGGCGCAGGGCCTTGTGGGAGAGGCCGGAGCGGCGGGCGAACTCACTGATCGTCAGTGTGCCGCGTCCGGTCTGCTGGGACGGAGTCATGCGAGCAGTGAACACCGTGCCCCAGGGGCAGAGTGAAGCCCGCGCGCCCTCGAACGCCTTGCTTCGGAGGTCACAAGGGCCCGATGAACCCCGACACGCCGGGGAACAAGGGACCGACGAAGGGTTAGAACCCCCGGACGCGCCGGCCTTCCCTCCTCCCGGGTGGCGAGGCCCGGCGCGTCCTCTCCGCTCGTCGGTCCCAAGTTCCCCGGCGTGTCGCCGTTCATCGGTCCCTTGGGTACGCCGGTCCGCCCGGCGAGGTTGTTGCTGACTACCCCGGCTGAGGTACCGCGGAGCGGGTGGCAAGGTCGATCCGCACTGGCGGTCCCGGGGTGGCCGGGGAGAAGGACATCACCTGGC
>JAWWOY010000835.1:0-3359 GCA_033851195.1 Kribbellaceae bacterium
CGACCAAGAACCTCACCACCGCCGAGGGCGGCGCAGTCGTCGCCAAGGACCCGGCGCTCGGGCTGCGGGCGCGCGAGTTCCACAACATCGGCCTGATGCGCGACCCGGCGCGGTTCCACCTGACGGACGAAGGCCCGTGGCACCAGGAGGTGCACGAGTACGGTGTGAACTACCGGCTGACCGACGTGGCCTGCGCCCTCGGCCTGTCCCAACTGAAGCGGCTGAGCGACTTCAAGAAGCGCCGGACCGAGATCACCGCGCGCTACAACGAGGCGCTGCGGGACGTAGCCGGAGTCCGCACCCCGGCGCAGCGCGACGACGTGGACCCGGCCTGGCACCTCTACCCGGTGCGGATCCTGGACGGCCGCCGCAAGGAGGTTTTCGTCAAGCTCCGCGAGGCCGGCATCGGCGTCCAGGTGAACTACATCCCGGTCTACTGGCACCCGGTGTTCGCCGAGCAGGGCTACCAGCGGGGCATGTGCCCGAACGCGGAGAAGTTCTACAGCGAGGAGATCTCGCTGCCGATGTACCCGGACCTGAGCGATGCCGACGTCGACCTGGTGATCGAGACCCTGACCAAACTGGTGTCCTGATCCTGTTCTTGCAGAAAGCTAGAGAAATTGACCACTGTGACGCCTGATCGGTCCTCCGAGAGCCCGGAGAGCGAGCCGGTGACGCGCTCGATCATGGTCGGCGCCGAGATGCTCAACTGGTCCGACCTGCACCCGGAGGACGGCCGACCCGCGACCGGCGGGCCGGTGCCGGCCGCGCTGCTGGATGCCGTACTGACCAGCAGCAACTCCGTTCTGATCGCAGGACCCCATTCGCTCGAGCTGATCGAGCAGGTGGCCGACCGGGTCGCCGCTGTCGACGTACTGGTTCGGTCGGCGCCTGACGCCGAGGAGATCGCCGCACGACTGGCCGAACACACGGTGCGGGTCTTTTGCGGTGCTGTGGACCGATTCGGCCCCGACCACGGCGAGAGCTCGTACGACGTCGTGGTGGCACTCGACGGCCTGTACCGCCTCGTTGGGCCTGACACCCCGGTACTGACCTGGGCCGATGCCTTAGGTGCACTGCAAGGCCGGCTGGCTCCGACCGGTCAGCTACTGGTGGCTGCGGCGAACTCGTTCGGGATCGAGCGGCTGCTGCAAGCCGACGTGACGGCGACCGTGCCACGTGACGAGGCCTGGCCGCGGGACGTGTCTGGCAGCGTCGAGGCTCCGGCCGGGGTGCGAGCCATCAGGACCGCTATCGAGTCGAGCGGCCTGACTGTGAGCAGCGTCTACTCCGTTTACCCGGACCTGGTTGACGCTCAGGTGGCGCTGACAGATGCGACTGGGCCGCTGGCCGGAGCAGTGATCGCTCGGGCAGTTGCTGGCCGCTTCACTGGCCCGGTGCTGACCGATCCGTACCGTACGGCGCAGGATGCGGTCGCCGCCGGCCTCGGTGCTGAGCTAGCCCCTGGCTGGTACTTCGTCACTGGCTCCGTAGATGTGCCCGCAGCTCTCCCGGTGGACGCGGTGCCGGAGCCAGGCTCGGGCGAACTGCTGGAGGAGGCGCTGCTGGCGGCTCTGCGGGTCGACGACCAGGCGGCGCTCCGCCGTACCGTGCCTGGGTACGTTTCCTGGTTGCTCGAGCAGGACTCGGCCACAGCGGCTGCGGCTTCGCCGGACAACCTGATCACGGACGGCACGTCGTACGGGCTGTTCGACAAGGCAGGTGTGGCTACCGCTGGCAGCGGGGACGCGCTGGTCGTGGGACAGCTTGCGCGGTTCGTCCGACGGTCGCTGGAGGCGGGTGTGCGGCAGCCGTGGGCGGTCGGCAGCAGCCCGCGAGACTTGACCGCCTGGTTGACGTCGATGGCCGGGATCACTGTCACAGAAGAGCTTTGGGCTACCGTTGCTGACGGCAGTGAGCCGGTACGGCCTGTCGGTTCTGCTGAACAGCTGGCTACGATCGCGCGGCTCTCGCACGAGTTGGCCGAGGCGAATACCCAGGCGGCGTGGTTCGAGAGCCAGCTCGACGGGATCCGGCGGTCGCGGCCGTATCGGATCGGCAAGGCCGTTCTGAATCCGGCCCGGGTGGTCGCGAAGCGGGTCCGCAGGCGGGCTGGTTAACCCGTGCATCACGCGAACCACTTCTACGGCCACGCACACGTGATGGCCTCGTACGCCGGACTGGCGAAGCCGCCGCGGATCTGGGGCTACCTGCAGCACGGCTGGAACATCCTCGACGGCTTCGCCTACAACACCGCGTTCGTCGACGGGATACCGAAGTTCGTCTGGTCCGACAGCGTCCGCCGCCGCGGCTGGTCTCTCGGC
This sequence comes from Kribbellaceae bacterium, assembly GCA_033851195.1. GTDB lineage: Bacteria > Actinomycetota > Actinomycetes > Propionibacteriales > Kribbellaceae > Kribbella. Next base: position 2,325 of record JAWWOY010000835.1, read on the forward strand.
CGGCGGAACTATCTGGTGATCGGTTCGGCCTGGCTGTACCTGTTGGAAGTGCACCCGGAGCTGGCGAAGCCCACCGAAGATGCCGCAGGCACCATTTTCTATCCGTTCCACGGGTGGGAAGGGCAGCACGTGCTAGGCGATCACGGCCGGATCGTTGCCTCGATCAAGGAGCACGAAGAGGGTCCGGTCACCGTCTGCCTGTACTGGAACGAGTTCGAGAAGTCCGCGATCCGGAAGGTTTACGAGGACGCCGGGTTCCGGGTGATCACGCACGGCTACCGCGGGCTGCACTGGAGCAAGACCGACGAGGACTTTCTGCTCAAGCAGCTCAGGGAGGTACGCAAGCACAAACGGGTAGCCTCGAACCGGCTCAGTTCCGCCGTCCTGTACGGCGCCTCGCTAGGGCTGCAGCCCGGCGTCTACGGTGACCCGATGCTGCTGGAGAACGAACACCCGTCGTTCGGCGGTCAGGCCCGGATCAAGCGGATGTGGCCGGAGATGAACCAGCCGTATGTTCCGCTGGACCTGGCCCGGCAGTTCACCGACACCGAACTGGGCGTCGAGAACCTGGTCTGCCCGGCCGAGATCCGCGAGATGTTCCGGTGGAATTCTGGAAAGGTAGCGCTATGAGCACGTCGAAGATCGGCATCATCACCCAGGCCCGGGCGACCAGTACCCGGCTGCCGGCCAAGGTGCTGCTGACAGCCGGGGGCCGCACCTTCCTCGAGCACCACCTGGACCGGCTGCGGGCGACCGACCTGCCGGTGATCGTGGCCACCACCACGAACGCCGCCGACGAGCCGATCGTCGAGATCGCCGAGAAGGCCGGCATCCCGGTCTTCCGCGGCAGCGAACTGGACGTGCTGAACCGCTTCGCCGGCGCCATCCGCGAGTACGGCCTGGACGGCGTCGTCCGGGTCACCTCCGACTGCCCGCTGATCGACCCGGACGTGGTCGTCGCCGGCGTCGACCGGTTCCGCGCCGAGGACGACGAGAACCTGTACGTCTCGAACTGCCTCGAGCGGACCTACCCGC